>JAUNAG010000039.1:12173-20985 GCA_030527685.1 Lachnospiraceae bacterium
GCACAGGCAAAGCCCCAGATTTCTTCTCTTTTTTCAATGTGCTGTGCGAGCTGTACCGCGCCGTGTCCATAGCCGTTTGCCTTGATGACGGCACAGATTTTCACGCCCGGCTTCAGTCTTGCCTGCATGACATCCAGATTGTGATCCACTGCATCCAGACTGATGTCCGCACAGATTCTGCTGTATTTCTTCATGACTGCTGTTTCTCCGACTCCATGTCTTTCAGAACTTCCGAAAGACCTTCTATTATATCGCCTGCCTTCATAAAGCGTTTTCCGCAGACGGATGCGGCGTATTCTCCCGCTCTTCCGTGCAGAAACGCTCCGAGAGCGCCGGCCTCCGGTGCCTCCGTTCCCTGTGCCAGCAGGCCCGCTGTGATGCCTGTCAGAACATCGCCGCTTCCGGCCGTGGCCATCCCGCTGCAGCCGGAAAGATTTAAAAATCTTCTTCCGTCCGGCACAGCCGTGACTGTCCGCGCATCCTTCATGACCACGATGACCTGTTCTTTTTCTGCAAATGCAGCTGCCTCCTGTAAGGGTGCCTCTTTGAGTTCACCGATCTTTTTTCCGGTCAGTCTTGCCATCTCACCCATGTGCGGTGTCACGATCACCGGTGTACTGTGCTGCCGCAGCAGCTCCTGCAGCGAAGCATCCGCTGCAATGACATTTAACGCATCCGCATCCAGAACCAGCGGTTTTTCACAGGATGTGAGCAGTTTACGTACCGCAAGTGCCGTGGACTCGTCTGTTCCCAGGCCCGGTCCGCAGGCAATCACATCCGCCCATTCCACTGCCTTTTTCAAGGCATCCAGAAGCTCTCTCTGCGTTGTCCAGGTAGAAAGCATCGCTTCCGGAAGAGCCGTCTGCAAAATCACCCGGTTGACTTCCGATGTCAGCACTTTTACCATGCCGCAGCCTGTCCGAAGTGCCGCTGATGCGGCAAGCACAGCGGCGCCGGCCATATTGTGAGAGCCTGCGACCAGCAGCACCTTGCCGAAAGTACCCTTGTTGCCGTCTTCTTTCCTTTGCGGAAGAAGTGCGGAAAGATCTCTGTCCTCCAATGCACAGGCAAGGGGTTCCTCCCCGTTGCCGACAACACCGATCTCCGCGGTGACAGGCCTTCCTGTATACAGGCATCCCGGATACAGGAAGAGTCCCGGTTTTGCAAGCTGCATGGTAACAGTCACATCGGCGCGGACGGCATGTCCGCAGACAGCTCCCGTGTCGGCATCAATGCCGCTCGGAATATCCACCGCAAGAACCGGGCGACCTGCCTGATTGACCAGATCGATCAGCTCTGCATACGCTCCGCCGACCTCTCTGCAAAGTCCGATTCCAAAGAGGGCATCCACCAGGATGTCCCAGCGGGAGGCTGCATTTTTCAAAAATGCAGCTGATTCTTCTGCTCCTTCTGTGATCGGGATCTCCAGACGGCGCGCGATTTCGTACTGCCTTCTTGTCTCCTCCGTCATGTGCGCGGGATTGCCCGCAAAAAGAATTCGGCACGGCACACCGCGCAGTGTCAGAATTCTCGCACAGGCAAAGCCGTCTCCGCCGTTATTGCCGGAGCCGCAGAGCACAGCCGCACACGCACCGCTGCTCTTTCCTCTTTCCGCAAGAAGCTTTACGGCCTCTTCCGCGGCAGTCAGAGACGCCCGTTCCATAAGAACGGCTGAGGGGACACCGATTTCTTCAATTGTGTACTGATCCCGCCGCTTCATGCCTGCGGCACTCACGATCTCTATCATCTTTTATGCTTCTTCCTGCTGCAGTGTCTCCCACTGCTCGTAGCATTCCTCAAGCCTTGATCCGACTGCTTCCTTTTCTCTGCTGAGCTTTGTCAGCTCGGCCGGATCCGATGCGATGTCCGGATTTTCAAATTCCTTATCCAGCTCTGCATCGCGCTGCTCAAGCTCTTCGATCTCCTTCTCAAGCTTCGCGATGTCATTGATTCTCTTGCGCTTTCTGGCTTCTTCTTCCTTCTGCGCCTTCCATTCCAGACGTGCGGCAGTTTCACCGCTGCCTGTTGTGCCGCTTTCCTCTGTCAGGAGGGCTGCCTTTTCGACTGCTTCCTTCTTGTCCAGATAATAATCGTAATTGCCGATGTAGTTCAGCAGGCGGCAGTGTGTCAGATCCAGAATACGGCTCGCCGTTCTGTTGATGAAGTAACGGTCGTGTGAGACACAAAGAACCGTTCCTTCGTATGCACGGACGGCACTTTCCAGAACCTCTCTGGAATTGATATCCAGGTGGTTGGTCGGCTCGTCGAGCATCAGGAAGTTGGCGTCGGAAAGCATCAGCTTGCAGAGCGATACGCGTGCACGCTCGCCGCCGGAAAGTGTTCCGATCTGCTTGAATACATCCTCGCCTGTAAAGAGGAAGGCAGCCAGTCTGGAGCGGATCTCCGTATTGGTCATCGTCGGATAATCGTCGGAGATCTCCTCGAAGATCGTCTTCGAGCTGTCCAGCACCTGCATTTCCTGGTCGTAGTAGGCGATCTGAACATTGGTTCCGTAGGAAAATGTACCTGCATCCTGACGGATCGTCTCATTCAGAATCTTCATGATGGTTGATTTGCCCGTTCCGTTGCTTCCGATCAGGGCAACGTGCTCTCCTCTGTGAATCTCAAATCCGAGATTCTCGAACAGAGAGATGCCGTTATAGGCCTTTGCGAGGCCTTCTACCTTCAGCACATCATTGCCGCTCTCAATATGCGGTGCAAAGCGGAGCTTCATGGCAGCTGCCTCCTCTTCGGGGCGGTCCGGCATATCCATCTTTGCAAGGAGCTTTTCACGGCTCTCCGCGCGCTTAATTGATTTCTCGCGGTTGAAGGACTTCAGCTTTGCGATGACGTCCTCCTGATGCTTCCGCTCGCGCTCTGCATTGACCCATGCGGAGTACGCTGCTTTTCGAAGCATCTCCTTCTTTTCGCTGTAGGCGTCGTAGTTGCCGCGGTAGACATGAGCTTTTCCGCCGTCCAGTTCTACGACCTTGGTGACCACGCGGTTCAGGAAGTAACGGTCATGGGAAACAATCAGCACGGCACCGCGGTAATTCATCAGATACGTCTCAAGCCACTCGATGGAGCGCATGTCCAGGTGGTTCGTCGGCTCATCGAGAAGGATGATATCCGGAGCTGTCAGCAGCAGTTTGCCGAGAGCCACACGTGTCTTCTGTCCGCCCGAGAGCTCGCCGATCCGCTTGCCGAATTCTTCTTCCGCAAACCCGAGACCCTTTAAGACGCCGATGACTTCACTCTTGTAGGCATAGCCTCCGTTTCGCTCGAAGGTCTCCGTCATGTTCGCATAGCGGTTCATCTCCTCTTCCAGTTCATCACCGGAAAGAGAGCTCATGCGCAGCTCGGATGCACGGATGGCGGAAGACAGAGTCAGAAGCTCCTGCCGCACACTCAGCAGCTGATCGTAGATGGTATTCTCTCCTGTCAGATCCTGATGCTGAGCCAGATAGCCGATGCGGCTGTCCTTCGCGAGAACGGCTGTGCCGCTGTCCGCCTCCAGCTGTCCCATAATGATCTTCAGAAGGGTAGACTTGCCGGCGCCGTTGACGCCGACAAGTGCTGTTTTTTCATGGTCCTCGATATGAAAGGATACGTCTTTCAGAATATCGACTCCGTCAAATGCAATCGATATTCCAGAGATATTCAGAATCATCCGATATAAGACTCCAGTCGGGTACGAATTGCCTTGATAAAGCCAAGGCTGTCTACTGTTTTCGGTGCCTCAAGCGTTGTAATACGCGCAAGGTCGCCTGTCATGGTTCCGTCTTCGATGGTATCGATGGTTGCCTTTTCAAGCAGATCCGCAAAGCGGACAAGCTCTTCATTGCCGTCCAGCTCGCCGCGCTTTCTGAGTGCACCTGTCCATGCATAGATTGTGGCAACTGAATTGGTGGAAGTTGTCTCTCCCTTCAGGTGACGGTAATAGTGCTTCTGTACGGTACCGTGAGCTGCCTCGTATTCGTAGTAGCCCTTCGGGGAAACCAGTACGGATGTCATCATAGCCAGAGAACCGAAGGATGAGGAAAGCATGTCGGAGAAGACGTCGCCGTCATAGTTCTTGCATGCCCAGACAATGCCGCCCTCGCACTTCATGATACGTGCCACTGCATCATCGATCAGGGTGTAGAAGTAGCTGATGCCTGCCTTCTCGAATTTCTCACGGTACTCTTCTTCATAGACCTTCTCGAAGATTTCCTTGAAATCGCGGTCATAGGTCTTGGAGATGGTGTCCTTTGTGGCGAACCACAGATCCTCACCTGCATTTAACGCATACTCCATGCAGCTTCTTGCAAAGCTTGTGATGGATGCATCCAGGTTATAAACGGCCTGTACGATGCCCTCGTTCTCAAAACGGAAGATCTCCTGCACGGACTCTGTGCCGTCCTCTGCAGTAAAGACAAGCTTTGCCGTGCCCGGTCCCGGTACGCGGAATTCTGTGTTCTTATACACATCGCCGTAAGCATGACGGGCAATTGTGATCGGCTTCTTCCAGTTGCTGACGCACGGCTCGATGCCCTTAACCAGAATCGGAGCTCTGAAGACAGTGCCGTCAAGCATCGCACGAAGTGTTCCGTTCGGGCTCTTGTACATATCCTTCAGGTTGTACTCCTTGACACGGGCCGGGTTCGGAGTGATGGTTGCGCACTTGACACCGACGCCGTACTTCATAATGGCGTTGGCAGCGTCCTTTGTAACCTGATCAGCTGTGCGGTCGCGCTCCTCAAGACCGAGATCATAATACTCTGTCTGCAGATCAACGAACGGAAGCAGCAGCTCGTCCTTGATATATTTCCAGAGGATACGGGTCATTTCATCGCCGTCCATCTCGACAAGCGGTGTGTTCATAGGGATCTTCTGCATGGTATGCTCCTTTCTTTATGTGCAAAGCGAAGCCGTCTGACTGCACAGTCGTGCGTCAGCGGCTTCGGAAAACTCCATTATGACTGTTCTGAAAGAACCTGTCTGTTCTTGTACAGATAGTCTGCAAGCGAGATGACTGTGAGCGCGCATGCCACATAAATCATCGCTGTCTGTACATAATAAAGCGGACCTTCTGTAAAATGAATGATCAGCATGATGATCATGATCATCTGTGAGACGGTCTTAAACTTGCCCCAGTAGCTTGCGGCAATCACAACTCCGTTATCGACGGCTACCAGACGGAAGCCGCTGATTATGAATTCTCTGGCAATGATCAGGATGACAACCCATGCCTGCAGGCGGTTCAGGCTGACAAGGCAGATCATGGCTGTGCAGACCAGAAGCTTGTCTGCAAGCGGATCCATAAACTTTCCGAAGTTGGATACGAGATTCCGGGAGCGGGCAATATAGCCGTCCAGGAAATCCGTCAATGACGCAACGATAAAGAGAATCAGTGCAGCAATGCCGGCGCCGCCCTCGGCCTTTCCGGCAAGCATGCAGATTACAAACGGAATAATCATGACCACGCGAAGGCAGGTCAGCTTATTCGGCAGATTCATGTTGGTGATAAAGCTCATTTTATTCTTCTTCCTCCTCACCCTGCAGATCGTATTCCGATGCTGCGGTGATACGTACCTTCACAAAATCACCGGACTGCAGATCCCTCTTCGATGAGAAGAAGAGGAAACCGTCCACTGACGGTGCATCACCCGGCGTTCTGCCGACATAGACATCATCCTCCGGAATGCTGCCCTCGACAAACACTTCAACGGTCTTTCCGACCATCTCGCGGTGATGTTCCAGTGAAATTGTCTGCTGAAGACGCATGATCTCATCGAAGCGCTTCTTCTTGACAGCCTTCGTGATCTGCGGCTTCATTCTTGCCGCCGGTGTTCCCTCCTCCTTGGAGTACTGGAAGACACCAAGACGGTTGAATTTCATCTCTTTGACAAATGCAGCTGTCTCCGCTGCCTCCTCGTCTGTTTCGCCCGGGAAGCCGCTGATGAAGGTTGTGCGCAGCACAATGTCCGGCATCTTCTCGCGAAGAGTGCCGATCAGCTCCTTGAGATCGGCTGTCGTTGTGCGGCGGGCCATTCTCTTCAGAACCGTATTGCATCCGCTCTGAATCGGCAGATCCAGATAATGGCAGACCTTCGGCTCCTCAGCCATCACTTCGATCAGCTCCGGATAAATCTCTTCCGGATAGCAGTACAGCAGTCTGATCCAGTGGATTCCATCGATCAGGCAGAGCTTCTTTAAAAGCTCGTGCAGACATTTGCGGCCGTAGAGATCCACACCGTAAAGCGTCGTCTCCTGCGCCACAAGGATCAGCTCCTTGACGCCTCTGTCCGCAAGCTGCTGTGCCTCCTGCAGAAGATCCTCCTCCGGGAAACTTCTGTAGTGGCCTCTGAATTTCGGAATCGCACAGTATGTGCAGTTCTTGTCACAGCCCTCTGCAATCTTCAGATAGGCAAAATGACCGCCGGTTGTGACAACGCGCTTGCCCGGTGCAATGGAAGGATCCTTGCTCATCTCAGAGACATAGACAGCCTTCTGACCGCGGAGCGCCTGATCGACAGCATCTGCGATACCGTCGATGCCTGTCGTTCCGACAATTGCATCCAGCTCCGGAATATCCTCCAGAATCTCATCCTTGTAGCGCTGTGCCATACAGCCTGCAGCGACCAGTACACGAAGAGATCCTGTTTCCTTCAGTGCAGCAAGTTCAAAAATCTTATCAATGCTCTCTTTTTTGGCATCATCAATAAAGCAGCAGGTATTGATTACCGCAACCTCTGCCTCCTGCTCATCATCGGTCAGCACAAAGCCATGCTCCAGAAGGATCGACAGCATGCGCTCCGAGTCAACGAGATTCTTATCACAGCCAAGAGAGGTCATGAGAAGCTTCATTGGTCTTTCCAAACAGCTTTCCTCCTGTGCTTATTCGCTCTTCTTCTCGCCCGGAAGAATGTGAACGCCGCCGCGGTAGATTTCCTGTACAGCTGTAGAAAGCGGCTTTCTGCCTTCCTCCTCCTCGATCTGTACTTCATCACCGCTGACAATCTGGCGTGCTCTCTTTGCAGTTGCCATAACAATTGAATAACGGCTGGATACGATCGGTGTGGTATCGTCTTCGCTATCAGCGTTAACAGCTTCCATCATTTCCTTGTAAGACGGATGAATCATCATAACTTGTTCTATGCTCCTTTTCTTCTTCTCTGAAATTTTCTTACCCGCATTGCGGGGCTTTTTACTTTAACTGCTGCAGCTCTTCCGTAATCTCGGCAAGATAAGCCGTATTCTCGGATACTCTTCTGTGTGCTGCCTTAATCAGGTTGTGCAGTTCTTCGACTGCTCTGTCAATCTCATCGTTGATGACAAGATAATCGTAATCTTTCATGAAGGCGGCTTCCTGGCACGCTCTCTTCAGACGGCCTGCAATCTGCTCGGCGGTCTCGGACTGACGTCCTGTCAGACGGCTGCGCAGTTCTTCTGCAGACGGTGCTGTCACGAAGATCAGCGGCGCATTCGGGAAGATGCGTCTGATATTCATGGCGCCCTCCACCTCGATCTCGAGGATGACGTCAACGCCGTTTTCCAGATGCTCATCCACATAATGCTTCGGTGTACCGTAATAGTTTCCCTGGTACTCGGTATGCTCATAGAGCTCGCCGTTCCGGATCATTTCCTCAAAGCGGTCGCGTGTCACATAGAAATAATTGACACCCTCCTGCTCACCCTCTCTCTTCTGTCTCGTTGTTGCAGAAACGGACAGTGCATAGGAATCCGGATAAAGCTCCAGGAGACGCTTCATCAGCGTACCCTTTCCGGCGCCGGAAAAACCTGATACAACTATCGGAATGCCTCTGTACTTCATGTATTATCCTCCGTATCTGTATCACTCGATGTTCTGAATCTGTTCTCTGATCTTTTCAATTACAGTCTTCATCTCGATTCCGAGATCGGCTGTGACCAGATCGCCTGCCTTGGAGAGAGTGGTGTTGGCCTCTCTGTTCATCTCCTGTGCAATAAAGTCAAGACGCTTGCCGATGCTTCCGCTCTTTGCAAGTTCCTTGCGCATCTGAACGATGTGACTCTTCAGGCGGACGCTTTCCTCGTCTGTGCAGATACGATCTGCATAGAGAACACATTCCGCTGCAATTCTTGATTCATCGATGCCCTTGTTTTCAAGCAGCTCATTCATGGTTTCCATGAGCTTTGCGCGATAAGCCTCCATGATTTCCGGCTCGTGCGCAATCACATCTTCGGTAAGTGTCTCCAGAGAATCAAGCTTCTTCAGAAGATCTTCCTTCAGGCGGTTGCCTTCCGCTTCACGCGCCTCATTAAAATGCTGTGCAGCTTCTCTGACAACCGGCTCCAGCATGCCCCACAGGCTGTCCTCGTCGGGATCTGTCGTGCCGATGCTGAATACCTCCGGAGAACGTGCAATATCTGCTGCGGAGATCTTCTCATCCAGATGGAAGGTTTCGATCATTCTGCGCATGCAGGCAACATACTCTCCTGCGAGTGCCTCATTATAGGAAAGTGTTCCCGATTCGCTTCCGTACTCCTCGGAGTTGATGAAGATATCAACCTTTCCTCTCTCAATGTACTGCTTCAGGGTGTCGCGGATTCTGGCTTCCAGGAAACCGAATTTGCGCGGCATTCTGATGTTCAGATCAAGATAGCGGTTGTTGACCGCCTTCATCTCGATCGTAATCTTTCTTAAATCATCTGCGGCTTCGGCACGGCCGTAGCCTGTCATACTGCGGATCATGATCCCGTATTCCTTTCCTGCTATCTTCAAGCCATCCCGCAAAGCGGGAAACTTCTTTTTTCGCACATGTCTCCGGTCATCGATTCCTGCCTGAGG
>JAUNAG010000040.1 GCA_030527685.1 Lachnospiraceae bacterium
GATCACGCAATTCAGATCGGCCGCAAATACCGCCACAGCGTCTATATGGTTACACTGGCCGGTGAATCTTTTGCACCGGGCGGTTCCATCACCGGTGGTGCGTTTAAGAACAATGACAACCTGCTCGGCCGTAAGCGTGAGATTGAAGAACTGACTGTCAGCTCCGCAGCACTTCGCAAGGAGGCAGACAGACTTCACACCGAGATCGAGACACTCCGCGAGGAGAGAAACAGCTGGCGCACAAAGCTTGCCGCAGAGCATGAGGCACGTCAGAAGATGCTGCTTCGCTTAAATACGGTTGAGCTGACCAGAAAGCAGGCTGAGGAACAGCTGCAGGACAGCCGCATCAACCTGCGCAGTCTGCAGAACGAGCTGCAGGAGATCGAGCGCCAGATTCAGGACGTCAACAGCCAGAACAGCGGTGTGGCACGTACACTTGCCGAATCCGAAGACCTGGAGGCCAGCGTCAGCAACCGTGCCGACGAACTGCGTGCGAAGGAAACCGAGCTTCGTACCGCACGTGAAAATCAGGCCGCCGCACTGCAGAAACTGCGCGTAGAGGCAGCAGCTGCAGGTGAGCAGAAGGTCTTCCGCGAGGAGACAAAGATCCGTCTTGAGCGCGAGCTGGCTTCTCTTGAAACAGAGAAGAGAATGCTCGCCGCAAGCATCAGTTCCGGCGGAGACGATATCCTTGCAAAGCAGAAGCAGATTGAGGAAGTCCAGAAGACCATCGACAGCGGCGAAGAGGAAGCTTCCGCACTTGAGAAAGAGCGTGAAGAGCTGATGACGAAAAAGCGTGCTCTCTCCGAAAGCCACCGTGAGTTCTTCGAGAAGCGCGATGAGTTATCTGACCGCATGGGACGCCTTGACAGAGAGCATTTCCGTCTGACATCCCAGAAGGAGAAGTTCGAGACAGGCCGCGAGGAACGTGCAGCCTACATGTGGGAAGAGTACGACATGACACCGGGTGATGTCCGTGCGTACGTTCTTCCGGAAAAGAGTGAAGACCGCGCTGCTCTCCGCAAAGAGCTGGCACGGATCAAGGATACAATCCGAAAGCTTGGTCATGTCAATGTAAATGCAATTGAGGAGTACAAGGTTGTTGCAGAGCGCCACACCTTCCTGACAGCACAGCATGACGACCTGATCAAGTCGGAGGAGACACTGGCAGGCATCATTGCAAACCTCGATGAGGGTATGCGCCGCCAGTTCAAAGAGAAATTTGCCGAGATCCAGGTGGAATTCGACAAGGCCTTCAAGGAACTCTTCGGAGGCGGACACGGCTCGATTGAGCTGGATCCGGATGCCGATCTGCTTGAGGCAGGAATCGCAATCATTGCTCATCCGCCGGGCAAGAAGCTGCAGAATATGATGCAGCTCAGCGGCGGCGAGAAGGCACTGACTGCCATTGCACTGCTCTTTGCCATTCAGAATCTGAAGCCGTCACCCTTCTGTCTGCTCGATGAGATCGAGGCGGCTCTGGATGAGAATAACGTCGACCGTTTTGCACAGTATCTGCATAAGTTGACAAAGAATACCCAGTTTATTATCATTACGCACAGACGCGGAACCATGACGACAGCCGACAGACTGTACGGTATTACGATGCAGGAAAAGGGTGTGTCCACACTGGTATCCGTTAACCTGATCGAAGATGAACTGACGAAATAAAAGGAAAAAGGACAGCAGAAAGGAGACGGCTTATGTCGTTTTTTGACAGACTGAAGAAGGGTCTGACGAAGACTCAGTATGTACTTGTCCGCGGTATTGATGATGTCATGGCAAGACATGAACGCATCGACGAGGACTTCTACGATGATCTTGAGGAGATTATGCTGAAGGCAGATATCGGTGTGAGAACCACCGAGGAGATCCTCGATGATCTGCGTGATACCGTGCGCGAGCAGCGCATCCGCCAGCCGAAGGACTGCGCCGATCTCCTGATTGAGGGCATCCGCGGCCGTATGCATGTCACAGATGATGATTACAGCTTCCTGAATCAGAAGTCTGTCATCCTGATCATCGGTGTCAACGGTGCAGGCAAGACAACCTCTGTCGGAAAGCTTGCCAGCCTCTTCCGCCGCATGCACAAGAAGGTTATCATCGCCGCAGCAGATACCTACCGCGCAGCAGCAAACGAGCAGCTGAACGAGTGGGCAAACCGCGCAGGCGTTCCGATGATCAGCGGACAGAACGGAGCAGATCCGGGCTCTGTCGTCTTCGATGCCGTTGCGGCAGCACGTTCCAGAGATGCGGACATCCTGATCGTTGATACGGCAGGACGTCTTCATAATAAGAAGAATCTGATGAACGAGCTTCACAAGCTGTATCGTATTCTGGAAAAGGAATACCCGGAAGCAAAGCGCGAGACACTGCTGGTACTGGATGGTACAACAGGTCAGAATGCTCTGATGCAGGCCAAGGAATTCTCCGAGGTCGCTGACGTGACCGGTGTTATTCTGACTAAGCTGGACGGCACATCAAAGGGCGGCATCGCCATCGCTGTGCAGTCAGAGCTCGGCATTCCGGTCAAGTATATCGGCGTCGGCGAGCAGGTAGAGGATCTGGAGAAGTTCGATTCCGACCAGTTTGTCAACGCACTGTTTAATCCGTGATTTTGTCATGAAAGCCCGCAAGGCGGGCAGATGTTTTCAGAAGGAGTTATGCTATGGAGATGCTTACACTGGAGGCCTTCGAGGAGGCCGCTGAGAAAGTCAAAGAGGTGACACTTCCGACACCTCTGCAGTACAGTGATTATTTCAGTCGCATGACAGGCAACAAGGTTTATCTGAAGCCTGAGAATATGCAGCTGACCGGTGCCTATAAGGTACGCGGTGCTTATTACAGAATCAGCAAGCTCACAGAGGAGGAGAAGAAGCGCGGCTTAATTACCGCTTCCGCCGGCAATCATGCCCAGGGTGTTGCCTACGCTGCACGTGAGTGCGGTGCGCGTGCCATCGTGGTGATGCCGACCTCTACTCCGCTGATCAAGGTTGAGCGCACAAAGAACTACGGCGCCGAGGTTGTTCTCTACGGTGACGTATACGATGAAGCCTGCGCTCATGCACTGGAGCTGGCAGAAGAGAACGGCTATACCTTTATTCATCCGTTCAATGATGAGATCGTGGCAACAGGTCAGGGATCCATCATGATGGAGATCATCAAGGATCTGCCGACAGTGGACTATGTTCTGGTTCCGGTCGGCGGCGGCGGTCTTGCAACCGGTGTGTCTACACTGGCGAGACTGTTCAATCCGCATATCAAGGTCATCGGCGTGGAGCCGAGCGGTGCAGCCTGCCTGACTGCTTCCCTGAAGGAAGACAAGGTCGTGACACTGCCGCATGCATCCACCATCGCCGACGGCACTGCAGTTCTTACACCGGGCGATAAACTCTTCCCGTATCTGAAGGAGAACCTTGATGAGGTCATCACCATCAACGATGATGAGCTGATTACCGCTTTCCTGGATATGGTTGAGAATCACAAGATGGTTGTCGAGAACTCCGGTCTGCTTTCCGTAGCAGCACTGAAGCATCTGGATATCAAGAAAAAGAAGGTTGTCTGCATCCTTTCCGGCGGAAACATGGACGTCATCACCATGGCATCCGTTGTCCAGAACGGTCTGATCATGCGCGACAGAATCTTCACTGTATCCGTCCTGCTTCCGGATAAGCCGGGTTCACTGGTTCGTGTGGCATCTGTCATTGCCGAGCATCAGGGCAACGTCATCAAACTGGAGCATAACCAGTTCTACTCATCCAACCGCAATGAGGCAGTTGAACTGCAGGTAACCATTGAGGCATTCGGAACCGATCATAAGAATCAGATTCTGGACGCACTGAATACAGAAGGCTTCAAGCCGAAGCTGGTAAGAGCAAGTCTGTAAGACCGGACTCTGCCACTGGTTTAAATCATTATAAAAATAAAGAGAGAAGGAGTATTCCGGTTCACAGCCGGCAGCATAGACTGCCGGGAGGAATGCTTCAAAAAGAAAGGGAAATGATGAAGTTTAATCAGATCAGAAAAATCGCCGTTTGTGCAGCACTTACAGCAGCAGTTGCATTTGCAGCAGTCGGCTGCGGAAACAGCAAGACAGAGAGCAAGGCAGCAAGCGTCGCTGAGAGCACCGCTTCTGTCAGCGCAGCAAGCTCTGCAGTTTCTTCTGCAGCAAGCGAAGCAGTAACAGCTGAAGAGAGCACTGCAGCCGCAGCAGAAAGTGCTGTTGAATCCGTTGCAGAAAGCACAGTTGATTCTGTTGTTGAAAGCGCAGCAGAGCAGACCGCACTGGTCTATGTTGAAAGTGTTCTGGAGTCTGTTTCCGAGAGCGCAGTTGAGTCTGCCGCTGAATCTGCAGCAGAAAGCACTCTGACAGATGTTGAGAGTGTCATGGAGCCGATGATCGGTGGCGTCCTCGGCGAAGGCGAGACAGAGTTCTTCTTCAATGTCACAGATGCAGAAGGCGTTGAGACTCCGTTCACCATTCACACAGATGCAAAGACTGTAGGTGAGGCACTTCTGGCAGTAAACCTGATCGCAGGTGAGGACAGCCAGTATGGTCTCTATGTCAAGACTGTAAACGGTCTTACCGTTGATTACGATAGGGACGGAAAGTACTGGGCATTCTATGTTGACGGTGAATATGCACAGGCAGGTGTCGACGCAACAGAGGTGAAGGCCGGCTCCACATACGCATTTAAAGTAGAATGAAAAAACTGAGCGTCCGGGAAATTGCCGTATTCGGCATGCTGGGCTGTCTGATGTATGTATCCAAGATCCTGATGGAGATGTTCCCCAATGTACATCTCCTCGGGGTCTTTGTAGTTGCAGAGACAGTCGTCTACAGAAAGAAAGCTCTATATCCGATTTATATCTATGTATTTCTGCAGGGACTTTTTTCCGGCTTTTCACTCTGGTGGCTTCCGTATCTCTATATCTGGACCGTGCTCTGGGCCGCAGTCATGCTGCTGCCGAAGAAGATGAATCCGAAGATTGCTCCGATTGTCTATATGTGTGTCTGCGCGGCACACGGATTTCTGTTCGGTACACTTTACGCACCGGCACAGGCACTGCTGTTCGGACTCAGTCTGAAGGGTATGATCGCCTGGATCATAGCCGGACTGCCGTGGGACATGGTGCACGGAGTCAGCAATTTTTTCTGCGGTATCCTGATCGAGCCGATCATCTATATCCTGAAAAATGCGGAGAAGATGACGAGGGAATAAGCTGCAGACAATCAATATGACAGGAAATAAAAGGTGGTGATAAAATCCGCGGTGCGATTGCTGCACTGCGGATTTTTTGTATAGTTGTTTTGTGGAGTTAAAAGCGTTATAATGCAATACGTTCAATATGACTAATACGGACAACGCATGGTTAACTGCGTTAAAGTATTATACATGAACGGAATAGACGTTTATATAAGAAGAGAGCGGGCAAACATGACATTAAAAGAACTTGAGATTGGAAAAAGTGCTTCCATTACCTCCGTCGGAGGCAGCGGCGCTTTAAGACAGCATTTCCTGGATATGGGTCTGATTCCGGGATGTCAGGTAACAATGGTAAAGTATGCTCCGATGGGCGATCCGGTTGAAATCCGTGTTCACAGCTATGAGCTGACACTTCGTCTGGCTGATGCAGATCAGATCGAAGTCAAAGAGATTACAGAAAATGCAGCTGTAAAGCAGGAGGATTCCAGACCGAGTATTCCGCATCCGGGCTTAGGCGAAGGCGGCAAGTATCACGACAAGAAAGCCGAGAATCCGCTTCCTGAAAACGAACTGCTGACATTTGCCCTGGTAGGAAACCAGAACAGCGGCAAGACGACTCTGTTTAATCAGCTGACCGGTTCCAATCAGCACGTCGGTAACTTCCCGGGCGTAACGGTTGACCGCAAGGACGGACCGATCAAGGGACAGAAGAATACTCTGATTACAGACCTTCCGGGTATCTATTCCATGTCTCCGTATTCCAGTGAGGAGATCGTCACAAGAGATTTCGTCCTCAATGAGAAGCCGAAGGGTATCATCAATATCGTAGATGCCACAAATCTGGAGAGAAGCTTATATCTGACTATGCAGCTGATGGAGCTGAACATCCCGATGGTTCTGGCACTCAACATGATGGATGAGGTGCGCGAGAACGGCGGAACGATTCGTGTCAATGAGCTGGAGAAGCTTCTGGGCATTCCGGTAGTTCCGATTTCCGCAGCAAAGAACGAGGGTATCGAGGAGCTGGTACAGCATGCTGTCCATGTGGCCAAGTACCAGGAAGCTCCGCAGAGACAGGACTTCTGCGATCCGCATACACACGGCGGCGCAATTCACCGGGCTCTGCACGGCATCATGCATCTGATCGAAGATCATGCGGAAATGACTGAGATTCCGGTTCGCTTCGCCGCTTCCAAGCTTGCTGAAGGCGATGAGTTGATGGAGGAGAGACTCCGTTTGACTGAGAATGAGAAGGAGATGCTGGAGCACATCCGCGTGCAGATGGAGCAGGAGCGTGAGATGGACCGCGCAGCTGCAATCGCAGATATGCGTTTCTCCTTTATCATGGCAGTCTGCGACGAGACAGTCGTAAAGCCGCATGAGAGCAAGGGACATCTTCGCAGCCAGAAGATTGATAAGTTCCTGACCGGCAAATTTACGGCAATTCCTGCCTTCGTCCTGATTATGGCCGGCGTGTTCTATCTGACATTCAATGTCATCGGACCGTGGCTGCAGGACCTGGTTGCTCTGGGAATCGAGCAGATTAAAAATCTCTGTGACGGATGGATGACAGCAGTCAACGTCAACGAGACACTGCATTCTCTGATCATCGACGGTATCTTTGAAGGTGTCGGTTCCGTCCTCAGCTTCATCCCGATCATCGTCACCCTGTTCTTCTTCCTCTCACTGCTGGAGGACAGCGGATACATGGCACGAGTTGCATTTGTCATGGACAAGCTTTTACGCAAGATCGGTCTGTCCGGAAGAAGTATCGTTCCGCTGCTGATCGGTTTCGGCTGTACTGTTCCGGGTGTTATGGCAACCAGAACTCTTCCGTCCGAGCGCGACAGAAAGATGACCATCCTTCTGACACCGTTCATGAGCTGTACGGCAAAGCTCCCGATTTACGGATTCTTTGCAGCTGCATTCTTCCCGAAATATGCGGGCCTGGTTATGGTTCTCCTGTACTTCGGCGGCATTGTGGCAGGTATTCTGACAGCTCTTGTTTACAGAAAAACACTGTTTAAGGGCGATGCGATTCCGTTCGTACTGGAGCTGCCGAACTACAGACTTCCGGGTGCAAAGAACGTCGGTCATCTGCTCTGGGATAAGGCAAAGGACTTCCTGACAAGAGCATTCACTGTTATCTTCATGGCAACGATTGTCGTCTGGTTCCTCCAGAGCTTCGATCTCCGCTTAAATGTTGTGGCTGATTCTGCAGACAGCATTCTGGCCATGGTCGGCGGCATCATTGCACCGCTTCTGAAGCCGATCGGCATGGGAGACTGGAGAATTGTCACCGCTCTCATCAGCGGCTTCCTTGCAAAGGAAAGCGTTGTATCCACACTGACAGTCCTGTACGGCTCCTCCGAAGCGGTTGCAGCTATGTACAGCTCAGTCGTCGGTGCATGCCTCCTGACATTCAGCTTACTCTACACACCGTGCGTTGCAGCCATCGCTTCCATCAAGCAGGAGCTCGGCGCTAAGTGGGCAGTCTTCGTAGTAGTTGAACAGTGCGCTATCGCATGGATCGCAGCACTGCTGGTACGACTTGTCGGAACCATGATTGTGGGTATGTAAGAAAAGACTGAACAGAAGAAAAAGATTTGCGAATGAAATCAGAAGTTCTGAGGGACAGCTTCAGAACATAAAGAGAAGGACGATGAAGGTCATGAGATCTTCATCGTCCTTTTGCTTTAAGCGCTGTAACCATATCCGTAGAAAGCGTTATTGAACGAACTGATATCACCTCTGGAGTATTCTGTCAGAGTATAACGATTGTCATTAAAGTTATAGAGCTTATCCGGAGTATCCGGCTCTTTGAATACATTGCTGAACACAGTGGAGTACTGAACTTCATAATATCTGTCGAGGGTGAGATCATAGCGGGAAGTAGTACCCATATATCTCCGGCAGAGCGCGAGTCCGCCGTAGCCGTTTGCATAGAAGGCACAGTGGTTGATTGTCAGAACACCGGCGTACTCGATACCGTCATTGTAGCTGTAGAAGTGATATTCCTCGTCAGCGGAATATTCTCCCTGACGGGTAATCAGCTCCGGAATTCCGTCGAGATTCATATCATAGAGGTAGTAGCCCTCTGTCTTGGAGTCCTCGACATAATATTTATAAGCAGTGTATGCAGCGGCGAGATTCAGAAGACGATCTCTGTCTGATGAGGTTCTGCCGACAGCAACATTGATGACATAGGTGGTGGAATCTGCTGAATTGGTGAGCTTAATCTGTGTGGCGCCTGTTTTCCTGCCCGTTACATAGAGGGCGACATTATTACCGTGCCAGTGTCCCCACTCGCAGTCAGCAAGAGAAGTATCATTGATCCAGTAGTTGACGCTGGAATTCGGGTAACTCAGACTCATATCAATAGGGAGAGTCTCGTCAATTCCGACGGCAAGCGTGTAAGTGTAGCACTCAAAACTGCCGGCAGAAACCGCAACGGTCTGCAGCAGGAAAGAGCAGCAGCCGGCCAGCAGGAAAGTGCAGAGGGCAAGCGCTGCCTTTGATACAGAAGCTGAGATGAATGAACTGAAGGAATGTGTAGAAGAAAAAATACGTGAACGGTGTGTCATAGTATGAGCCTCCTGCCTTCCTGGAAAATGTTGTGAAGTGATAGCACTTCTTCGTTTCTGATAATAAGAATATAGCATATACGGAAAGCAGAAGCGCCGGGAGTTTCCGGAAAAAGAAGGGCTGTTCTATGAAAATCAGGATACTTTTGATATCCGCATAAACTGAGCATCTTTCAGATCCCAGAGCACAATTTCACTGATTTCAGAAGTTTTGCCATCTGAGATAAAGAACTTCCAGCGGTCACCGGCTTCGCCTCCGGTAGTGCATTCAGCACCCCAGCAGACAACATAACGTGTTCCGCAGGAGGGATCATGGCGGAGTCTTAGCAGGATCGGATATTCCTTTTCGAGGGCAGCTCGAAGATCCTGCGGGACTGCTTTTTTGAAGGAGGAAACACAGAATTCAGAGAGCCCGTTAGATCTGAATGCGCTGTTGATCTCTGCAGCAGGAGAAAGGAGAAAGCGGAATCTGCTGACAGAGCAGGAGAGCTGCTTTGTTTCACTCTTTTCAAGCCGCAGGGAACGGAGCAGATTATAGACAGCCGTTTCAAGGCCGTCTTTGCCTGCATGCAGTCCGGCACGGGCGAGATCGTTGTCAGTGCAGAGACTTTCCAGGCCGGCTCTGTTTAATCCATATCGTATCATCGCGTACTATCCTTCTTCTATGTGCTATAATTGATCAGTTTTACAAGAGCAGGAAAATCGCTTAATTCGCGGTTTTCCTGCTCTTATCACCTTATGATTCTAAAGTGCAGTACTCCAGGATTCCCTTTGACAGATCCGGAAGTTCCGTATATTCAAGATATACTTCGTTGATGATCTTGTTTTCACTTTCTGTGTAACTGCCATTCGGCACATCTGTAATTGCACCGGTAGAAATGTCAATTTTCAGATAACGGTCATCGTCTGCATCAGAATAATCCTCTCTGAAGACAACAAGCGTATTGTCTGCGTAATCACACACGTTAAAGGTCGCCATTTCTCCGGAATAAGCAGCTAAATCGACCGTGCTGGCAGTTCCGTCCATTTTTACTACACGCATTGTCTGCAGGGATGTTTCCTCGACATGACCAAGAACTACAACCGGTTCAGACTGGTCCGCATTGTTCAGGCAAAGAGCAAAGAAGTTATCATCATCAGTTCGATTGTTTACATACGCCAGTTTTGCAGAAACAGCATTTTCAGGAATGAATTCCGGAATGTACGCCATAGTGATTGCGGATGAGATATAGTCGCTGATCGCATCCTCACTGTAAGTTCCGGAGAGATTCTCCATCATGCTGTTGTATTGTTCTACAGCAGTTCTGATCGTTTCTTCATCATCAGAATCACAGAACTTTCCATAGAGTTCTTCCAGCTCAGGAAGTTCCTTATCCCTGAAGGCCTGAAGTTCTGCATCAAGTGAATCCCAACGAGAAGCTGCAGCTTCCTGTTCTTCCTGAAAAGCTTTGTGTTCTTCTTCAGCAGCCGCTTTCATAGATTCGAGAAGAGTCTCATCAATTTCAATATTTTCTTCCTGTACCTGTACCGGTTCTTCCTTTTTCCCACAGCCTGTAACACTGCTGATCAGCATTGTGCCTGCAACAAGACAAAAAAGTCCGTTTACGATTTTCTTTTTCATAATTCTCCCTTATATGTTAGATTTTTCATGCCTATCAAGGATAACATATATACATTGATTGGTGCAAATCAGCATCGAAAAACTATCATTTCTCGTATTTAAGCAATAAAAGAAGAAATGCTTAGGGTATAATATATATACATAAAAAGTGAGAGGTTATTGTTATGTCAACTTATGCTATGTCAGATATTCACGGTGAATATGAGCTGTTTCTGCGTATGCTGGAAAAAATCAAGCTAAAAGAGGAGGATCTGTTATACATACTGGGAGATGTGCTGGATCGGGGGCCACACCCTGTAAAGCTGGTCCTGAAGCTGATGGAGATGCCTAATATTATCCTTCTCGCAGGTAACCATGAGCTGATGGCCCTGAATTGTCTGGAATTTCTGATGCAGGAAATAACTGATGATTCGATAGAGCAGATGAACGAAAAGATGATCGGGGCACTGTCTGACTGGACATTAAACGGAGCACAGTCAACGATCAAAGAATTCCGAGCACTGGATTCTGTTCAGAAAAAAGAAGTAATAGAATTTCTTAAAGACACTTCCATTTATGAAGAAGTGAGCGCAGCAGGAAAAGAGTACCTGCTGGTGCATGCCGGATTAGCAGATGGATCTAAGGGAGATGATATTGAAGCCTACTCACTGAAAAATCTTCTCTGGGACAGAGCTGCGTATGAAATCACATATTTTCAGGACAAATATGTGATCTCAGGTCATACACCTACGCAGTACATTGCGGATAATCCAAAGCCGGGATATATCTACAAGGGAAATCATCACATTGCGATTGACTGCGGCTGTTCCATGCCGGACGGAAGATTAGCGGCATATTGTCTGGAAACCGGGCAGGAGTTCTATACGGAATAGCAGATAGGATAAAAAATCGGATCATCCACGTTGGATAGCATATCACGTGTGATGATCCGATTTATCTGTTTAAAGATTATTCAAAAATTACCCGTAAATCTCCGGATAGAATCCCTTAATGACATCGATTCTTTCCTGCAGCAGGTCCGGCCATGCTGTCTGATCGACAAAGTTGTGGTAATCTGTCTTATCCTCCGGAATATTGGCAACGAGATTGATCTGGTTTAAATGGCTGGGCAGGCAGATATCGATTTCTCTGCTCTTCAGCTTCTCGCAGTCGGAGATGAAGCGATGGGCATATTCTTCGGATAAACCGAGCTTTGCCAGATAATCTTTTCTCATCATATCGGCACCGACGCCGCCATGCATTGCGACATGGTAGGTCTTGTTGTCTTCTTCGTCGGTATCGTCGAAGAAGAAGGAGGTTGTGCCCGGTGTATGGCCCGGTGTGAGCATGGTGCGGATGGAGAAGCGTCCAAGATCGATGGTCGTATTATCATCGAAATACTCGTCAACCTCAAACGGTGTCTCGATCCACGGCATATCAATCGGGTGATCTTTCATGAACTGATAATCAATATCGCTCATGTAGATTTTTGCACCGCTCATCTCCTGAAGGAAGCGTGCGCCGTTGTAATGATCTCCGTGACCGTGGCTGATCAGGATCTTCTTGATATCACGCGGATCATAACCCAGACGGTGAATCGAATCGATTACAAGGTACAGGATTTCGGCCATACCGGTGTCGATCAGGATTAAGCCGTCTCCGGAATCCAGAAGGTAGATTGCCACATCATTGTTGCCGCCGACACTGTAGACATGTGGTGCGATGCGGAACGGCTCCAGATAATAATCCCAGATTCTGTTTACATTTCTTAAAGCTCCCGGTGAGGGGATGCGGTGAAACTTTTCGCTCATATTTAATCGTCCTTTCTGAAATTACTTTTTGGATTCTTATGTATCAAATCATCTGCAAAATGATCTCATATACATCGGTGAAGCCTATGGAGGCGACGGATTTATTCGTCTCCCTGCAGCAGCATCTGAATTCTCTGGTTGGTCACCGGCTGATCCGGCACCAGCAGTTCACCGCGTGTGGTGTAGTTTCCGCGGATCGGGAGTTCCAGCTCACCGGAGGAAGGAGTTGAATTCACGAGTTTCGGAATCTGTGCTGTCAGAGTAAGCAGCATGGTAGTCGGAACATTGTGTGTGACATAAGTCATCAGCTCGTTGACGGCCTTTGTGATATCACCGACATTGAATTCCAGATCATCGAGCTTATCAATGCCTTCCTGCATGCCCTTTACATCAATGCAGGCAAAGTAATCAACTGTGATGCCGAAGTTCTTCTCAATGGAAGACTGCAGGAGCGGAGCACCGCCGATAGCATAGGCAGCACTGAGTTTGCGGACGCCGTAGCCCTCAATATTGAGTGCAAGATTGTCATCCATTCTGATGGATATCGCGCGGTTTTTTGTTTTGTTGAAGCCCATGAGTGCGTAGGTGGAGTCCGATCCGGAGATCATCTCGTGCTCCGGATCGAGCATGATGATCAGAACAGTGAAAATGTCATCAGTTGTCTTCTCGGCAGCAGCTGCATTTCCAAGAAGAGAATCGACCTCAGCCTGTTCGGAATCGGTCAGGCCGGTTTCCTCAATCTGAGAGCGGACGGAGGCATCAAGCGCGGCATAGGCCTGTTCGGCAGCGGCGGCCGCTTTCTTTGCATCGATGTAGTTTGATTTGGAATAGAAATGCCGGAAGAGGAAGAAAACTCCTCCGAGGATGACCGCAAGGATGATCAGGATGGTGAGCAGAATCCTGCGGCCGTGATGCTTTTTCTTGCCAGGGTTTTTAGACATGAAACATAACTCCTTTTGTGATTGAATTAGATAGAAAGAGTATAGCATATTCGGACATTGATTTTTTGCAAAATTTAGCTGACACAGATTTGCTGACTCGTGTGATATAATAGAACACAACGAGTAGCTGACACGGCGTAAGTCCGGTTGTTCAGCTGCTATTTTTTTTGACGGGCGTGAACAGGAGGAAGCAATGTTTCAGACAGGAGATTATGTTGTAAAGATCGGCGATGGTTTATGCAGAATCGTTGATGTGACGGATATGGCATTCGGAAATAAAGTTAACACATACTATCAGCTGGAGGCTGTTTCGGGACATGGGGCAAAAATATATGTTCCTGCAGACAAGGCGGATGATCGCATGCGTCAGGCAATGACCCGGGAAGATGCTCTGAAGCTGATACAGGAGATTCCGGGGCTGGAGCCGATATCTGTCGTGAATGAGAAATTGAGAGAGCAGCAATATCAGGATGCGCTGCAAAGCTGTGATCCGAGACAATTGGCGCAGATGATTATCACCATGTATTTGCGGAAGCAGAAAAGATTTACAGAGGGGAAAAAGAGTATCTCTATGGATGATCGTTACTTTAAAACAGCGGAGGATTGTCTGTATTCTGAACTTGCGCATGCATTAGAGGAAGACCGGGATGCTGTACTGAGGAGGATTGAGGCTGCTGCGAAATCTGCGGGCAGATAGAGAGTGGCTGTGAAAAATACAGATGAAGATATAAACCATTCGTTCTCTTGTTCGTGGCGTAAGAACGAATGGTTTTTTACTTGATGATTATTTTATTATTCAGCCGACAATCAGCCTGCTGTACTCTTCGAGATTCCAGACCTTGGATACAAGATCTTCATAGAAGTCCGGCTCGTGGCAGACCAGAAGGATGGAGCCTTTGTAGGCCTTCAGCGCGCGCTGCAGCTCGGCCTTGGCATCGACATCCAGATGGTTGGTCGGCTCGTCGAGGATCAGGATGTTGGACTCACGGTTAATGAGCTTGCATAAACGAACCTTTGCCTGCTCGCCGCCGCTTAAGACCTTCACCTTGCTCTCGATGTGCTGCGTGGTCAGACCGCATTTGGCAAGGGCGGCACGTACCTCGTACTGGGAGAAGCCCGGGAAGTCCTGCCAGAGTTCTTCAATACAGCTGTTGTCTGTGGCATCCATCTCCTGTTGGAAATAACCCATCTCCAGGTAATCACCTAAAGAGACGGAGCCGGAGATCGACGGGATGAGACCGAGGAGACTCTTCAGAAGAGTCGTCTTGCCGATACCGTTTGTGCCGACGATGGCGATCTTCTCGCCGCGCTCCATCGTGAGATTCAGAGGTCTGGAGAGCGGAGTGTCATAGCCGATGACAAGATCCTGTGTCTCAAAGATCAGCTTTCCGGGTGTGCGTCCTTCCTTGAAATTGAATTCCGGCTTCGGTTTTTCCTTTGCCAGCTCGATGAGATCCATCTTGTCGAGCTTCTTCTGTCTGGACATGGCCATATTTCTGGTTGCAACGCGGGCCTTGTTTCTGGCAACGAAGTCCTTCAGGTCGGCAATTTCCTGCTGCTGGCGGTTATAGGCCGCCTCCAGCTGAGCCTTCTTCATCTCATAGACTTCCATGAACTGGTCATAATTGCCGACATAGCGAGTCAGAACGCTGTTTTCGACGTGGTAGATGACATTGACAACGTCGTTCATGAACGGCACGTCATGGGAGATCAGGATAAATGCATTCTCATATTCAAGGAGATACCTCTTCAGCCAGGCGATGTGCTCGGCATCCAGGTAGTTGGTCGGCTCGTCCAGAAGCAGAATCTCCGGTTTTTCAAGCAGCAGCTTTGCCAGCAGAACCTTTGTACGCTGACCGCCGCTGAGGTCGGAGACGTCGTGCTGCAGACCGAGGTCGAGAAGTCCCAGTGCGCGGGCAACCTGCTCCACCTTGGTATCAATCATATAGAAGTCATGGCTTGTCAGAAGCTCCTGCAGAGTGCCGACCTCTTCCAGAAGCTCATTCATGCGCTCCTCGGTGACATCAGCCATTTCCATATAGAGAGAGTTGATCTGCTCCTCCATCTCAAAGAGATAGGAGAAGGCGGATTTCAGAACATCCTCGATGGTCATGCCTTTCTGCAGAACAGCGTGCTGGTCAAGATAGCCGACACGTGTGTGCTTATTCCACTCAATCTTGCCCTCATCCGGCTGCATTTTCCCTGTAATGATGTTCATGAATGTACTCTTGCCTTCGCCGTTAGCGCCTACAAGGCCGATGTGCTCGCCCTTTAAGAGGCGGAAGGAGACGTCCGTGAAGATCGCGCGGTCGCCGAAGCCATGGGTTAAGTGCTCAACATTTAAAATCATAATTATTCCTTTAGCGTGTCTGATAAAAATACGTTTCGGTCAGTCATTATTTCAGGCGCGAATAAACGCGCATACCATCTGACCATATTCGTTTTTCAGGAAACTTGCAAGTGGAAAATGCAGTTTAACGCGATATTTTTGCCTGAGAGACTTTTCTCTTAAGGAAGGAATTTGTGTGGTATACTGAACAGACATATCTCAGTAAGTTTACGACGAATGCATTCGATTAATTCATATAGGAAAGGTTTTTACGCAGATGAAGATTTCAGCGCATACTGCAGGGTATGAATGGACGGAAAGTATTTACAGTGACGGCACGAAGAGGTTCCTTTCGAATCCGCAGCCGAAGCTTCATGAACAGGTAAAGGTGCGTGTCCGCATTTTTAAGGACAGCCCTGTGGAAGCGGTGTATGTGAAGCTTTTCCGCAACGGGGAGCAGCCGATTATTCCTGCGGAAAAGGTAGAAGAGGACGCAGCATTTGCCTGGTATGAGGCGGAATTCGAGATGAACCAGCCGCGCATGCAGTATGAATTTATTCTGGCAGCGGCAGGACGGCTTCTTTATTATACGCAGGCAGGTGTGTTCGACTGCGTGCAGGATCTGAAGCATGACTTCGTGGTGATGACGGATTATGAGCAGCCGGAATGGGTGAAGCATGCAGTCTTTTATCAGATTTTCCCGGAACGCTTCTGTAACGGAGATCCGTCGCTTGACGTGCAGGACGGCGAGTATAAGGTCAGCGGCTACGACACGATCCACATCAAGGACTGGAATACGCCTGCCGGCACCTATGACATGGTACATTGTGCGGACTTTTACGGCGGCGACCTGATCGGCATTCGCAAGAAGATTCCTTATCTGAAAATGCTGGGTGTGACGGCACTTTACCTGAATCCGATTTTCCTTGCCCCCTCCGTTCACAAATACGACTGCATCGACTACATGCATGTGGATCCGCATTTCGGCGGTGATCAGGCACTGGCTGATCTGTCGAAGGCTCTTCATGAAAATGACATGAAGCTGATTCTGGATATCTCCATTAATCATACGGGAACGGCGCACAGATGGTTCAACAAGGACAAGCTCTACTTTGATGACTCGGTCGGAGCGTACCACAATCCGGATGCGAAGGAACGTGCCTATTATATGCTCCACGAGGACGGCAGTTATGAGGGCTGGGATAACAGCACGGAGCTGCCAAAGCTGAACTATACATCGGATGAGCTGCGCGAGACTCTGTATCGTGCGGAGGATTCGGTGCTGAAGAAGTGGCTGAAGCCGCCGTATTCGATTGACGGCTGGAGATTCGATGTGGCGGACTGCTGCGCGAATTACAATGAATTCCAGCTCGCGAGAGAGGTATGGCCGGAGATCCGGAAACATATCCGGGAGGTCAATCCGGAGGCCTATGTGCTGGCCGAGCACTGGGATGACTGCACGGACTTCCTGCAGGGCGATGCCTGGGATGCGACAATGAATTATTACGGTTTCGGTCGTGTGATCCGTCAGTTCTACGGCTCACCGGATCCGTTCTATGAGAGAGATCCGAAGCTCTGGCCGCTGACATGCGGTCTTACGGCGCAGAGTTTCCGCGAAAGAGTGGAAGGCTTCCTCTCACGGATGCCGTTTGCACTCTGGCAGAATCAGTATAATCTGTTTGACAGCCATGACATCGGACGCTTCCACATCTATCCGGGCATGAATGCGCGGAAATATAAGGGCGCGGTCACTGCCATGATGACAATGATCGGAACACCGTCTGTCTATTACGGTGACGAGGCGGGTATCGGCGGAGCTGTCGGCTTCTTTGAGGGAGGCAGATACCCGATGCCGTGGGACAGCGGATTTGAAGAGAGCGTGATCTTTGCGCTGCACCGGGAGCTGATTCATATCCGCAGGGAACATCCTGTATTTGCAGAAGGCGGATTCCGTTTCCTGTACGCGGAAGACAGAGTACTTGCATTTGCAAGATTCGATGAAAAAGAATGCTTCCTGACGGTGCTTTCGTCTGAGACGGAAGAGAAAGAGATGGAGATCGATCTTCGCACAGTCGGCGTGCTGCAGGCAGCGGATCTGCAGGAAATGCTCGGGGAAGAACTTTCTTATATGGCTGACGGGGGACGAATCCGACTGAAGGTACCGGCAGAAGGAACGTATCTGATCAGAATAAGTCTGGAATAAAGAAAGCCGGAAGTGCGATTCGAAAATGTCCGGAGAGTCACTCGATGATGGTGATGATGAAAGCGATGTATAAGGTATAACGGCAGCTGCATTTCGAAATGAGAAGAGATGCCGCCGGGAGGAAATAACAGATGAAACCAAAGTCTGAATTAAGTCAGGAGCTCTATCAGATCCTGCTGCGCCGCGGTTATCCGGAGCCGTTCTGCGACGAGGTGACCAGAAATCTGAATACGGATTTTACAGCGCGCAGGATGATCGGCTATCTGTCGCACTACCAGAAACTTCCGATGGAAGAGATCGCGGATGAGACACTGGCGATTCTGGATGACAGAAACCGGATTATGCAGAAGAAGCGGGTGGAGCAGAGTAATGCTGCTTACAACGAGTATCTGCTGCAGAGAAGATACGAAGAGGATGACGAATATTAAGCGGACAGCATGAGATGCGGACTGTATTAAAAATGAATATTAAGCGGACAGCATGAGGTGCAGACTGTATTACAATAAAGTTTTGAACCTTAAAGAACATCTGCTGCAGAAATCAGATTCTGTACGCAGATCAGTAACAGAAAAAACACAGTTTTTGGATATCCTCTGAGCCAGTGGCAGCGTTTTGAAATCTTTCTGCTGAGTAGCAGAAGCAGAAAGAAGATGCAAACGCTGGTAAAACAGCGGACTTAGCAGCTGTACATGAGGAGGATGGAAATGAAGAAGGCAGTCAGCTTTTTATTAATAGCAATGGCTTTAACAGTTACTGCATGCGGAAGCTCTAAGTCAGGTAAGACCGAGAGCACAATTTCGATTGCCGAAGATCAGACGGAAAGTCAGGCACAGTCCGGAAGTGCAGAAGCGGTCATCGGAGCTGAGCAGAACAGTGCGGCAAGTACTGCGTCTTCTATTGAAGGAATTCCCAATCCGTTTATGGAATATGCGTCCATCGAAGAGGCGCAGGAGGAGGCCGGTTTTGAACTGACAGCGCCGGAATCCATCGACGGCTATCCGCAGAAGACCATTCAGGTCTACGAAAATGAACCGAAGATGCTGGAGATCTCCTATCGCAAGGATGAAGAGGAGATCTGCATCCGTAAGCGAGCATCGGAAAAGGGTGATGCGGAAGATATCAGCGGTATCTACACCGAATATACGAAGTCCGAAACCTACGAGCAGAATGACATCTTCGTGACCATGAAGGGCGATCTGGAACTCTACCATGTCGCGACCTGGATGGACGGTGATTTCAATTACTCTGTTTATACAGATAAGGGAATGACACAGGAAGCGATGCTGAAATTTGTTGCGGAGATTAAGTAAGCTAAAGCAGTCTCCTGAATCGATCTGTGATAAAATGAAGATATAAGACAGGAAAGGACGGCTGCACGTAATGGCATTTGAGAATGGCGAATGGATCATGAAAGGACTGGATTGGGACGACCCGACCCGAATCCGTTCATGGAAGGAACTGATCTCTTATGTCAATGAAGTTGGTTTTCTTCCTCTTTTTGCGAATGATGTGCCGGGGTTTTCCGCTGAGGAGCATATATCACCGCTCTTCTGGTGGACGGGAGATCCGGAGCAGGATCCCTGGGAATGGAGGGAGATCATAGCCCGAAGCGGCGAAATAGTCTACGGAAAGTTTATCGGTCAGAAGGCGGTTTTTATCAGTAAGGAATGGTTTCCTGTTTTTGCGAATTATCGCAGAGACGGCTACGATTTCGACGCCAGATGGGACGATGAACTGGCCGAACTCCGTCAGAAGAAGATCATGGACCGATTCGATGAAAAGAATGAGTGGATCGGTGCGGATCTCAAAAAAGAGGCCGGATTTGGGAAGAACGGAGAGAAGAACTTCAGCGGTGTGCTCAGTGAGCTGCAGATGCAGACGTATCTGGTGATTAAGGAATTCCGCCGGAAAGTCAATAAACGCGGTGCCGAATACGGCATGCCGGTATGCGTCTACGCCCGTCCGGAAGAGCTCTGGGGCAGAGAGATGGTCACATCCGCATATAAAGAAGATCCAAAACAATCAGCGGAGAGGATCAGGGAACACCTGAGAACACTCTGGCCGGAGATGACGGAAAAGCAGCTGAAGAAAATTCTCAGGTGAGAAGAGCAGTCTTTCACAGGAGGTGCGGACCGATGCGGCAGTTAATATTCGCTATGCTTCCGCTGCAGTCATGCGGGGAGCAGCCGAGGCCATGGTCTACGGAACAGCAGTGAAATTTGTATAAACGAGAAACCAAAAACAGATGGAAAGGAGAGGAAATTATGATCTATACAATTGATGAAATAAAGATTATAGTGTCCTCTGTTGCATGTAAATACAAAATTCAATCCGTATTTTTATTTGGATCTTATGCCAGAGGTGAAGCTACGGAAGAAAGCGACTTAGACTTTTTCATCATAGGAAAACCAGATTTCAAGTTGTCTCAGACACTTGCATTTGCTGAGGATTTGAGAGAAGCATTCCATAAAGATGTAGACGTGTTCGAGATACGCGAAATAATTCCGAACACAGAATTCAGTAGAAACCTAATGAAAGACAGGCGAAGGGTGGCATGAATTCAGATCAGCAAAGAATAATAAAAATATATGATAATGCTCAGAAATTATTAAACTCTGTGAGCGATA
>JAUNAG010000163.1 GCA_030527685.1 Lachnospiraceae bacterium
ACAGGCCCCGGCAGCTTCCTGAATCTCACCTGCACAGGCCCCGTCTGCTTCCCTGAATTCGTGTGCGCGGATTCCGACATAAGCGGTATCCTCCGGGATCTCCTCTTCCATGTGAAGCGTAAGTCCCCAGGCCGGCACATAACAGGTATGCGCATCCTTCCTCTCGGCAGCCGCAACATTTTTACATCCGGAAAGAATCGCGGCATGTCTTGTCTTCGGCTGTTCAAAGAACGCCTTCACCGGCTCAATGACTTCAGCTTTTCCACCGTTAATGCTGCAGACCGTATCACACAGATGATACACCTCATCGCGGCTGTGTGAAACAAAAATCGTAGGTTTGTGTACCTGGTTAAGAATCTCCTTCATCTCTTTCTCCAGCTGCCACTTCAGATGTGTATCCAGTGCTGAAAACGGCTCGTCGAGAAGGATGACATCGGGTTTCTGCGCCACCAGTCTTGCCATAGCGACACGCTGCTTCTGACCGCCGGAAAGCTTTGCCGGATACTCCTCTGCCAGCTCGGCAATCTGAAAGCGCTGCAGATAGCTGTTCACCAGTTCCTGATCCGGCTTCTTTCCCATGCCGGTCATGATATTCTGTCGCACTGTCATGTTCGGAAACAGGGCATAGTCCTGAAACATATAGCCGACATGACGCTTCTGCGGCGGAAGATTGATCTTCTTTTCGGAATCAAAAAGCACCCGTCCATCCAGAACAATTCTGCCCTCATCCGGACGCTCGATCCCTGCAATGCATTTTAAAGTTACGGACTTGCCGCAGCCGGATGCGCCAAGCAGCGCAAACACGCCGGCCTCCGCCGTAAAATCCATATCCAGTGTAAATCGATTCAGTTTCTTGCGAATTCTGACCTCAAGTGCCATAATACGGTACCGTTTTTCCTCTTTTTGCTTAACACCCTACACTTTTATGTACGATACTTTTCTGCTTAATACCCTGCACTTTTTGTATGCACGGTACTTTTCTGTCCTGCATGTTTCTGCTTTAATATCGACCTGCATGTCTGGTCGATTTTGCTGTCACCAGATTCATCAGAACGATTATGACAAATGCAAGCAGCATAATCACAGCTACCCAGAAGCCTGCCGTTCCGTAATCGCCGTCCTGTATAACCATTGCAATCTTCTGTGAAATTGTGCTGGTCTTTCCCGGGATATTGCCTGCCAGCATGGATGTGGCACCGTACTCGCCGAGTGCTCTGGCAAAAGTCAGAATAGTTCCGGACACAATACCGGGTCCCGCTGCCGGCATAATGACCTTCCAGAAGATCTTTGTCTCGGACATGCCCAGTGTTCTTGCTGCATAAACCAGGTTCACATCGATCTGCTCAAATGCAGCTCTTGCATTTCTGTACATCAGGGGAAATGCAATGATCGTTGCCGCAAAGATGCAGCCAAGCCACGTCTGCACGACCTTGATGCCGAATTCATGATACAGGGTCGAACCGAGGGGTCTTCTGAGTGAAAACAGAAGGAGGAGGAAGAAGCCTGCTACTGTAGGCGGAAGTACCATCGGCAGAGTCAGAATACCGTCCGCAATCGCGCGGACTCTGGGTCCTGCCTTCACTACCTTTCTTGCTGCAAAGATTCCCAGAAAAAAAGAAATGACAGTCGCAACAACTCCTGTCTTCAGTGAAATCAGCAGCGGACTCCAGTCCGCTCCCTGTAAGAATTCCAGAAATGCTGTCATGTGCTTCTCCTTCGTACTGCACTTCGTCCATAAATACAGCTGCCGCCATGTTTTTCAACAATGGCGGCGCTTTTTTCTTTATTGTATTCTATCTGTTTACTTCAGCGCAAGATTTGTATCAAAGTAATATGCATCGAAGATTTCCTGCGCCTCTGCGGAACTCAGGAAAGTAACGAAATCGGCTGCGGCTGCATTTTCCGCATCATCAGCTTCGGCATTGACAATCTGTGCTGCCGGATAGATGACATTGCCGGTCAGATCATAGGATACGAACTCGAGAATATCAAGATCGTTTTCATGGCCGTATGTATCGGAGTAGTAAACAGTTCCGACTTCATTGGAGCCCTCTGCAACTGCTGCTGTAACGGCACCGACATTTGCACACTCATTGATTTCAACACCGCCGAGAGCCTCGGAAATTTCCTGTGTTGTGATCTTGGAAACGTCTTCAGCTTCCGGAAGAATGCCGCTTGTCACAAGTGCCTGACGTGTGTATTTGCCGACCGGAACGGAACCGTCTGCAATAGCAAGGCTGGCTGCCTTTCCGAGATCTGCCAAACCTGTGACAGCTGTGCCGCTGTCCTTAAAGCTGACAACAACAACCTGGTTGTTGACGACATTGACTCTGGTATCTTCTACTACAAGCTTGTCATCAGCAAGCTCGTTCATCTGCTTCTGTGCAGCTGAGAAGAATACGTCGCAGGCAGCGCCTTCTTTGATCTGTGTCATCAGAGTTCCTGAGCTGTCATAGCTACCGAGAACTTCAACTTCCGGCTGATACTCGTTGTACTTTGCAATCAGCTGCTCCATAACCGTGTTCAGCGACTTTGCGGCAAACAGTGTAATTGTTGTCTTGTCGAGAGTAGTCTCTGCCGTGTACGCTTCACGGGCAAAAGACTCGGCCGGCTCTGCAGCAGAATCAGCTGCCATAGCGGAAACTGCGCCGAGACTGCAGATCATGGATGCTGCTGTAACAAAAGCAATCAGTTTTTTCATAATATTTATCCCTCCTGAAAACAGACAAATTGTCTTTCTGAATTCATTATAGGATGGTCATATGCGAGTGTCAAACTAAAAACACTCGGTGGGGAGGGATTTTTCAGAATAATTGTGGGAATTGAGAGGATTGGAACATGAACAAGGTGGCCGCATCGGAAATCTGCATTTTCTCAATTATCGTTGCTGAAATCGGCAATGAAACTGCGTACTGCATCGGGATGATCAGTTTTGCGGATTATCGTTGCCTGATTACAACTTCTGAAGATTGAATCAGCCCCGGAAACCTATGATTTTGCTCTGATTGTTGCTGAAACCAGAAGGCAGAAGTTTCATTCCGCATCGGAATCTTCATCTTTCTCGATAATCGTTGATGACGCTTGAAACTAATAACTTCTCATACTAGCCACGTAAACAAAAAGAGTCCGTGTCGCTGTTCGTTTTTTAATGAGCTGATTCTGCTATACGTTCTCCTCTTATCTTTTTACTTCATCCATCGATACTAAAATAGGCCAAGTTTTCAATCATTCCATCATATTCCAATGAAAACACATGGTCTGTATCCAACATTTACTCACAATAACTGATTTGATCCATCTCAGGTCTAATAGTGGGTCTCCCTAAATATTGTATTAGTTGTTCTGCAGTCATATCACCATAGTATTCTAATATCCCATTTTCTAACATAAAGCGAGCAATCTCTTTCTTTTTTGTGGTGTATGCCTTGGACAGTTCGTCGATTCTTCTTTTCATTTCAATTGTTTCTGTTTCCGTTATAAAAATGATCCCGTTTTTCTCGATCTTTTTTATTTGAGTATTTTGCTCTTCTGTGCTTAACAATCCCATATTATTTTGCTCCCTTTTTTGCAATAGCTTTCCAAATTTCTTTACGTTGTGACTCAAAAACTTGTCGGTCTATCTTAGACGCTCCACCTGGCTGATGCCATATTAAGTTATTGCCATTTTGCATGTGCTCTGCCTTGGTCAACATTGCCAGAGTAGAATCCATTTCCTGCCCAATATGATGTAATTGATAAGGCTGTCCTGTAATAGGATCAAGTGCAGCACGTCCCATTTGCATTCTCTGCAGATTTGTTCTTCCATTTTTATCTACAAAATCAAAATCAATTTCACGAACTGATATGTAATGACCTTTGTCAAGAGGTGAATTAACAAGAATCATCACAAG
>JAUNAG010000041.1 GCA_030527685.1 Lachnospiraceae bacterium
ACGGACGAGCCGACTCCGACACCGCCGGCAGAGGAAACACCGACACCGACTCCGACTGAGACACCGACTCCGGAGCTTCCGAAGATCATCGGTACACAGGCTGAGGGCGACAGCATCATTGTCATTGAGCTGCAGAACTCCACAGGCCGCAACATCACAAGCTTCCAGGTGAAGGATGCCAACATGGGACCGGAAGGTCTGTCTGACAACATGCTTGCCGATACATGGAAGACAGATGAGACAAGAATCCTGTACTTCGATACAGCAAATTATCAGAACGGCACAATGTGGAATGTCCGCGTTGTCTTCGAGGGCAGCGAGAACGGCTCCACAATCACAAACTATCCGTTCACAGATATGAAGTCCGGTATCTTCAACTATTCTCAGGACGGCTATCTGTATGTTTCCTTCCACTCCACATCTACAGATACAGACACAGATACTCTGGAGAAGGAAAAGAGCTGGCACAGCGCAGCAGGCACAAACGCAGGCTGAAAAAGCTGACACGGCGGGAATGAATGTATAAAAGAAAGGCTGACTGCCCGAAAATGAGCAGTCAGCCTTTTGGTATTCTGAAACAAATAATGCGGCAAAACTGCAGGACAGTTTTGCCGCATTATAAAAGCAAACTTCTGAAAGCGCTGCGGATCAGTCGATGGTGTCGCCTGTCAGCAGGTTGTAAGCTTCCTTGTACTTCTCGATGGTCTTATCGATGATTTCATCCGGAAGGAGATAATCGCTGTCCGGGTTAGCTGTAAGCCAGTCTCTGACGAACTGCTTGTCGAAGGACGGCTGGCCGTGGCCCGGCTCATAGGTGTCTGCCGGCCAGAAACGGCTGGAGTCCGGAGTCAGCATCTCGTCTGCAAGAACGACTGCGCCGTTCTCATCCAGACCGAATTCGAACTTTGTATCAGCGATGATGATGCCGCGTGTTCTTGCGTAGTCAGCACACTTCTTGTAAAGTGCGATGGTCTTGTCGCGAAGGATGGTGGCATATTCCTCGCCGTGGCCCGGGAAATCACGCTCCAGAACCTCGATGCTTCTCTCGAAGTCGATGTTCTCGTCGTGATCGCCGATTTCAGCCTTTGTGCTCGGTGTATAGATCGGCTCAGGAAGCTGATCGCATTCCTTGAGACCTTCCGGGAGACGGATGCCGCAGACGGTACCGTTCTTGCAGTAGCTCTTCCAGCCGCTGCCTGTGATATAACCGCGTACAATGCACTCGATCGGGAGCATGGTCAGCTTCCGTGTCAGCATGCTGTTGCCGTCGAATTCCGGTGTGCGGAAGAAAGCGGGCATATCATTGACATCAACACTCAGCATGTGATTCGGGATCAGATCCTTTGTGTAATCGAACCAGAATCTGGACATCTGAGTCAGAACAGTGCCCTTCTTTGTGATGCGATTCTTCAGAATAACATCGAATGCTGAGATACGGTCTGTGGCAACCATGATGAGCTTGTCTTCCCACTCATAGATCTCACGAACTTTGCCTTCTTTTACCGGAACAAATGTTTCGTTCTGCATAGCGTCTCCTATTATATTTCTCTTTGACTCATTCCGGGCAGGCACAAAACTCTGCCGGAACTTCAGATGTGCTGCATCGTGAAACAGAATAGCACAAACATCAGGACATTTCTACCTCGTTCTGAAAAGAGCGTAGGATCTTGTCATTGAGTTTTGCCCCCTCCCATGCGATAATAGAGCCCTATTACGGAGGTGGACATGCTTGCATTAAATATTCTGGATATCCCCAGACTGATGTCAGCTCTACTGACAGGAAGCCTGTTCGATGAATTTACACTTACAGAAGCTTCCATCACAACCTTTTATACGATGACCATAGACGGACGGCTTGAGAAGAGCTTCTTTTCCGGAGAAGAGGAGCAGCAGACCGAAAACACGGAGGCAGCAGTGAAGACTGAACCGGAGTATGTCCGCTGGAAGGATGTCAAGCCGCGCTGCTTTGAGATGATTAAGGGAAAGCGGATTCCGCTGTTTTTCCGCTTTGTATTCTATCTGCCGAAGGAGAAGCTGGATGATTTCTGGAAATGCAGCGGACTTCGGGCAGATCCGGCTCTTGTATCGGGCCTGTGTCTCAATCTGCGCTTTAACGGACAGACGCTGGTGGCAACGACAGGAACGTCTCTGAAGACTTTTACGCCGGATCGTTCCATCGACAACGCCTGGGATGATTATGTGAAGCGCTTCCTGAAAGAAGCTTCTATCACGGCCGAAGAAGTTTAAGAAGCCGGAAAAGGATAAAAGACAGGAAAAGGATAAGAGTATATCCGGAATAGAACAGGGATATGGTTTTGTTAGCACTCTTCTTAGAAGAGTGCTATTTTTCTTGACTTTCCATTCGGCGGGGTCTATAGTACAAGGATAGTCAGTAAGAAAGACTAACGGAGGTTATAGATATGGCTAAGACAGGTAATCTTTCAATTAACAGCCAGAATATGCTGCCGATTATCAAGAAATGGCTCTATTCTGATCATGATATTTTTATCCGCGAGCAGGTGGCCAATGCCTGTGACGCAGTGACAAAGCTGAAGAAACTGGAGGGAATCGGCGAGTACAGACCGGCCGATGACCACAAGTATGAAGTACATGTTGTTGTAAATCCGGACGAGAAGACTCTGAAATTCATCGATAACGGTATCGGTATGACCGAGGATGAAGTGGTTGAGTACATCACGCAGATTGCATTTTCCGGTGCAACAAAATTCCTTGAAAAGTACAAGGATGAGAAGGATGCAAGCCAGATCATCGGACACTTCGGTCTGGGCTTCTACTCTGCATTCATGGTTGCAGATGAGGTTCATATTGAAACTCTGAGCTACCAGGAAGGTGCAAAGCCGGTTCACTGGGAGAGTGACGGCCAGAGCGAGTACACGATCGAAGAGGGCAAAAAGACAACGGTCGGAACGGAGATCACCCTGTTCCTGAACGATGACTGCCTTGAGTTCTGCAACGAGTACCGCGTCCGCGAGGTTCTGGACAAGTACTGCAGCTTCATGCCGACTGCCATCTATCTTGAGGACAAGGGCAGTGCAGCTGTCAAGCGTGCGGAAGAGGATGAAAAGCGCAGACTTGAGAACCATGAGAAGGCTGTAAAGGAAGCAGTTGAGAAGGGCGAAGAGGCTCCGGAGCTTCCGGCAAAACCAGTTCCGCAGCCGATCAACGATACACAGCCGCTGTGGACAAGAATGCCTTCCGAGTGCACGGATGAGGATTACAAGGAGTTCTACCGCAAGGTATTCCATGATTACAAGGAGCCGCTGTTCTGGATTCATCTGAAGACAGATTATCCGTTCAACCTGCGCGGTATCCTGTATTTCCCGAAGATCAATACAGAGTATGATGCACTGGAGGCACAGATCCGTCTGTACAACAACCAGGTATTCATCGCTGACAACATCAAGGAAGTCATTCCGGAATTCCTGATGACCTTAAAGGGTGTCATTGACTGCCCGGATCTGCCGCTGAACGTATCCCGTTCCGCACTGCAGAACGACGGCACAGTCAGAAAGATCTCCGAGTACATTTCCCGCAAGATGGCTGACAAGCTCTCCGGCATGTGCAAGACAGACCACGAGAACTACGAGAAGTACTGGGATGACATCAGCTCCTTTATTAAGTACGGCTGCATCAAGGATACCAAGTTCGCAGACCGTCTGATGGATTACATGCTGTTCCGCGATCTGGACGGCAAGTATCTGACTCTGAAGGAGTATGAAGAGAAGAACCATATTGCCGCTAAGGAAGAGGCTCTCGACGAAAACGGCGAGAAGGTAGAGGCTGAGGTTGTTGACGAGACAGCAGAAGCAGCTGCCGATGCATCCGCAGAAGAGAAGGAGCCGGAGAAGGAAGTCATCTTCTATGTGACAGACGAAGTCCAGCAGGCACAGTACATCAACCTGTTCAAGAAGTCCGGAAAGGATGCTGTCATCCTGAAGGAGAGAATTGACCAGCCGTACATCACACAGCTGGAGCAGAGAAATGAGCATATCCGCTTTGCACGTATCGACTCCGAGCTTGCCGAGGATGTCCGCGGCGAGGGCGAGGTTGACAAGGCTGATCTTGATGCACTGACCGAAACCTTCCGCAAGCATCTCGGCAAAGAGAAGCTGGAAGTAAAGGTTGAGAACATGAAGGACGAGGATGTGGCCGCTATCGTGACCGTTTCCGAGGAAAGCCGCCGTATGCAGGATATGATGAAAATGTACGGTATGGCCGGTATGTACGGCGATATGAGCGAGGGCGAGACCCTGGTTCTCAACGCAGGCCATCCGCTTGTACAGTTCGTCCTGCAGCACAAGAAGGCACAGTCCGTTCCGGTCATCTGTGCACAGCTTTACGATCTGGCAAGAATCTCTCAGAGACCGCTTACACAGGATGAAATGACTGCATTTATGAAGCGCTCCAACCAGATTATGATGCTCCTGACAAAATAACCGAAGGTGTTTCCTGTACATCAGTGATTCGGTATGATATAATCTATGTAGTTTTTAAAACTACATCTGACGAACGACTGTTCGAGATGTTTTCGAGGTGTATATGAAATTCCGAATTGCATTGGACAGCGGCGGAGATCTGCCGGAAGAACTGAAAGGCCGTGAGGACATCGTGTCGGTACCGCTGACACTGACGATTAACGGCATTAATATTGTGGATGACGGACATCTTTCTCAGAAGGAGATCGTTGATCTGATTGCGAAGGATCCGGATGTTCCGAAGACCGCGTGTCCGTCACCGCAGGCATTCTACGAAGCGTTTGAATGCGATGCCGAGCATATCTATGCCGTGACACTTTCATCAGAGCTGTCGGGATCTTATCAGAGTGCGCTTGTGGCAAAGAGCATGTATCTGGAGGATCATCCGGATGCAAAGGTGCATGTCTTCAATTCCGTATCGGCCTCCTGCGGTGAGACCGTAACCATGATGAAGATTATGGAACTGGAAGAGCAGGGACTTTCCTTTGAGGAAATCATTGAACAGACCGAGGCTTATGCCCGCGGCAAATGCACACTCTTCGTCCTGGACAACCTGGAGACGCTCCGCAAAAACGGGCGTCTGAACGGTTTAAAGGCTCTGGCTGCTGCAGTTCTGAAGATCAAGCCGATCTGCTACGGAACACCGGAAGGCTCTATCGGACAGCTGGATCAGGCACGCGGCATGAACAAGGCAATCGTCAAGATGGTAGATCACATCGTGTCCATCACACCGGATCCGGAGAACAGAGTGCTGGGAATCAGCTACTGCAACTGTCCGGATCGCGCACAGATTGTTAAGGATGCACTGCTGAGCCGCATGAATGTGAAGGCGGTATATGTCACTCCGACGGCAGGTCTGTCTTCGGTTTATGCAAACGATGGCGGAATTGTCGTATCAATCTGACAGCTGCAGGGGACTTTTGCAGTAAAAAGTGTAGACTCTGCACAAGTCGCGGGTGTATACTGTCATAGGAAATTTCTCAAAGGAGTGCACATTAGCATGAGTCAGAAAAAAGTAGATAAGTACAAAGAGTATAAGAAAAATAAATCACAGATTCTGAAGCGCGAGAAGATGGTGAAGAGACTCGAGTTCGGTATGATCGGCGTCATCTGTGCACTGTTTCTTGCATGGTTCGTTGTATCCATCGGTATGAATATCAACCGTGTGGACAAGGCAGAGACAGAAGACACTGTTGTGACAACAGAAGTCGATATGAATGCTTACGGCGAATATATCAGCGCTCTGAAGACTGCATATACAGAATAAGATTGAAGCCCGCTTCCCGATTAAAGGAAGCGGGCTTTTTTTGATGCAGTCAGATAAGCCGCGCTATGTCTGTGACTGCGTTCGTGCAAGCACGACTTCGTCACAGCCGCAGCGCGGGGCGGGGATTATAAAAGCCTATAAAAGTCTATAAAAGCCCGATTGCTGCGTGCTGCGCACTCCCCGGGACAAAATAAAAAAGAGGGACTCCAATATCGGAGTCCCTCTTCTGGACGTTCGGAATCTGAATCTATTCTATAGAAAAACAGATCACAGCTTTACAACGTTAGCTGCCTGCGGTCCACGTGTGCCCTGCTCAACGTCAAATGTGACAGCCTGGCCTTCATCGAGAGTTCTGTATCCATCACCCTGGATCTTGGAGAAGTGAACGAAAACGTCCTTGCCGTCTTCTCCTGTGATGAATCCGTAGCCCTTCTCAGCGTTGAACCACTTAACTGTTCCCTTGTTCATTGTGTTACCTCCATAAAAGTTAGAAAGAATAAAGTAGATGATACCGGTTAAAAAAATTTCACCGGATATTACAGATTACAGGCATGTCACGCATATAATCTCTAATAGCCAGTGAATACATGTGTTCCCTTCATCAACAAAAAGAATTATATCCTGTAAAATTGTTTTAGTCAAGAAAAATTGCACATGAATTCACGAAAAGAGCGGAATTTTTTATTTATATTTGACCTAAACGTGCGACTATTCGTGGAAGTGAGCGGATTCTGCAGAGAAAGAAGACGGCGGGGAGAAAAAGTATGAACGGAATGTACAGAGAGGGTAGCAGGGCGGTCCGGAGCGGGCTCAAGCTTGCGTGAAAACAAGCTTTCGTGTATGATGAAAATAACTGTGATCATTGACATTTTTTGTGGACTGACTACGGAAGAGAGGCGAATATGAACAGAACGCTGCTCATCAGAAACGGATATCTGGTCGACCCCGGAACAGGCTTTGAGGGGAAGGCAGATCTTCTTATTAAAGACGGTGTCATTGCCGGAGTCGGGGAACACCTGGAGACGGAAGAAGCGGATGCCCGCACCATTGATGCGGAAGGGCTGACGGTTCTGCCCGGTCTGGTGGATATTCACGTTCACCTGCGTGATCCCGGCTTTACCTATAAGGAAGATGTCGGCTCAGGCACAGAGGCTGCTGCACACGGCGGTGTCACAACACTGCTGGCAATGCCGAACACGATGCCGCCGATGGATTCCACAGACCGGATCAGCTATGTGCTCAATAAGGCAAAGTCCCTGAGCAAGGTTCACGTCCATCAGTCTTCGGCTATTACGAAGGATATGAAGGGCGAGGAGCTGGTCGACATTGACGGTCTGTGCGACTTTGGCATCAAGGCGTTCTCAGAGGACGGAAAGTCCGTCATGAGCTCTGTTCTGATGCGCCAGGCAATGAAGCGGATTAAGGCGCATGATGCTCTGATCTGCGATCACTGCGAGGACATTGATCTGGTATGCGGCGGCGTTATGAATGATGATGCCAACGCAGCAAGACTGGGACTTCCGGGAATCTCCAATTCCGTCGAGGACGTCATCGCAGCCCGCGATACGATCCTTGCCATGGAGACCGGCGTCAGACTGCATCTCTGCCACTGCTCAACGGAAGGCTCCGTCGAGATCGTCCGTATGGCGAAGAAGAAGGGAGCTGAGGTCAGTGCAGAGGTCTGCCCGCATCACTTTATTCTGACATCAGATGACATCACAGAGGATGACGGCAATTTCAAGATGAATCCGCCTCTTCGCTCAAAGGCTGACCGTGATGCGCTGATTGAAGGTCTTGTGGACGGCACGATCGAGTGCATCAGCACCGATCATGCACCGCACGGAGCAGAAGAGAAGACACGCGGTATCCGCAAGTCACCGTTCGGCATTGTCGGAATTGAATCATCTGCCGCTCTGACCTATACAGCACTTGTCAAAACCGGAAAGCTGACACTGATGCAGATGGCCGAGAAGATGAGTCTGAATCCGGCCAGAATCCTGCGTGTTCCGGGCGGAACACTGGCAGAAGGAAGTCCGGCAGATGTCGCGATCTTTGATTTCAATAAATCTTATGTGATCAACCCCGCGGATTTCAGATCCAGGGGAAAAAATACACCGTTTGCAGGCAAAGAGGTGTACGGAAGCTGTCAATATACCATCTCTGGAGGCGAGATCGTCTGGGAGGATAGAACATGATCGATCAACTTGTAGCAGGAATTCGTAAAAAGCAGGCACCGATTGTAGTGGGTCTTGACCCGCAGATGAGCTTCATTCCGGAATTCATTCTGGACCGTGCATTTGCAGAGCACGGAGAAACTCTGGAAGGCGCAGCTGCCGCAGTTCTTGAGTTCAATAAGGGTATCGTAGACGCAGTCTGCGATCTGGTTCCGGCTGTCAAGCCGCAGGTTGCCATGTATGAGCAGTTCGGCGTACCGGGCATGCAGGCATTCAAGGAAACCGTGGATTACTGCCATGAAAAGGGTCTGGTAGTCATCGGTGACGTCAAGAGAGGCGACATCGGTTCTACTTCCGGCGCATACGCAGCAGCTCACCTCGGCAGTGTCAAGGTCGGTGAAGCTGTTCTGACACCGTTCGGCGAAGATGCCTGCACAGTCAATCCGTATCTCGGATCTGACGGCATCCGCCCGTTCCTTGATGTATGCAAGAAGAACGGCAAGGGTATCTTCATCCTTGTCAAGACATCCAATCCGTCCAGCGGTGAGTTCCAGGACAAGCTGACAGACGGTAAGCCGCTCTATGAGCTCGTCGGCAAGATGGTAGAGTCCTGGGGCTCCGAGATCTCCGGCAACTCAGGCTGGTCTGAAATCGGCGCAGTAGTCGGCGCAACCTATCCGGAGATGGGAAGAGTTCTCCGCGATGTTATGCCGAAGAACTTCATTCTGGTACCGGGCTACGGTGCACAGGGCGGACGCGGCCGTGACCTCGTACATTTCTTCGACAATGACGGACTCGGCGCAATCGTCAATTCCTCACGCGGCATCATCGCTGCATGGAAGAAGGACGAGTATGTTTCCTGCGGTGCTTCCGGCTATGCAGAAGCAGCAAGACTTGCTGTCATCGACATGCAGAAGGATATCGCAGAAGCACTTGCTTCCAGATAATATGATGTAAATGTTGTGCCCGGCGGCGCCTCACAGGGTGTCGCCGGGGTTACGATAAACGGCTGTTTGCTGATACCGGCTGTCCATACGACAGACTGCAGGAGAGTGCATATTTATGAAGAGAAAAGAAACAGCACGTGTAATCTCACAGAACGAAATTGCCGCAGGCATTATGAGCCTGCGGCTTGCTGTGACCTTTACCGATGAGATGAAGGCGGGACAGTTTGTTTCTCTGTTTTCGAAAGACGGAAGCAGACTGCTGCCGCGCCCGATTTCTGTCTGCGAGACAAACAGGGAGGAAGGAACAATCCGCCTGGTGTACCGCATCGCAGGAACCGGCACAAAAGAGTTTTCCATGCTTCAGCCGGGTGATACGGTCGAAGTACTGGGACCGCAGGGCAACGGCTTCCCGTTAGAGGAATGCACAGGCAGACGCGTCCTTCTGATCGGCGGCGGCATCGGCATTCCGCCTATGCTGTCCTGCGCAAAGGGCTTTGCAGAGCTTCCGGAGGAGAAGCGTCCGGCAGCAGTTGCATTTGCCGCAGGTTATCGCTCAGACGATACTTACCTTCTGGAGGAACTGCAGGAGCAGGCTCCGGTCTATGTATCCAGTGACGACGGCGCAATCGGAACGCACGGCACGGTCCTGGATGCCATGAAGGCGAACAACGCAGAAGCAGATGTGATCTTTGCCTGCGGTCCGAAGCCGATGCTTCGCGCACTGAAGGCATATGCACAGGAGAACGGCATCGACTGCTGGCTTTCCATGGAAGAGCGCATGGCATGCGGTGTCGGTGTCTGCCTGGGATGTGTCACGAAGACAGCGGAAACAGACGGACATTCGCATGTGAAAAATGCACGTGTCTGCTGTGACGGACCGGTGTTCCGTGCCGAGAAGCTGGATCTGTCTTAAGGAAGAGGAGGATTAGCAGCTGTGAGTTCTCAGAATATCGTATCTCCGAACATGGAGGTGGAGATCGCCGGAGTGAAGATGAAGAATCCGGTGCTCACCTCAAGCGGAACATTTGGATCAGGCATGGAATATGCCGAATTTATGGATCTTTCACGACTCGGTGCCGTGACGACCAAGGGCATCGCCGATGTCCCGTGGCCGGGCAACGGAACACCGCGCGTCTGCGAGGTTCCTTCAGGCATGCTGAACTGCATCGGCCTGCAGAATCCGGGAGTGGATGTCTTCCTTGAGAAGGATCTCCCGTTCCTGCGCACACAGGATACACGCGTCTTCGTCAATATTGCCGGACATGAGCCGGATGAGTATTACCGCGTGATCGAGCGCCTGGCAGGCGTTCCGGGAATTGATCTTCTGGAGATCAACGTCTCCTGCCCGAACGTGAAGGCAGGCGGCCTTTCCCTCGGCACCGATCCGAAGGTGCTGGAGGAAGTGACACGCGAATGCAAGAAGCGTGCCACACAGCCGGTGATGATCAAGCTCACACCGAATGTGACAGATATCAAGGTGCTGGCACGTGCCTGCGAGGCAGGCGGAGCGGACGCCATCTCCCTGATTAATACACTGACAGGCATGAAGATCGATGTAGAGCGTCAGACCTTCGTACTTGCCAATAAGACCGGCGGTCTTTCCGGTCCGGCGATTCACCCGGTTGCTGTCCGTCTCGTATATGAGGCAGCACAGGCAGTCTCCATTCCGATTGTCGGCATGGGCGGCATTGCCACCTGGGAGGATGCAGTTGAGATGATGCTTGCAGGTGCGGACGCTGTTTCAGTCGGCATGGCAAGCTTTGTCAATCCGACGGCAGCAGTGGAAATTGTAGACGGAATCCGTGAATATCTGATCCGTCACAACATTGATGACGTACGGAAGCTGACAGGTGCAGTTCACTGATTACTGATAAGAGAGGAGCTTAGATAAGATGGAAGCATATAAAGAGGAATTTATTCACTTTATGATCGACTGCGGCGTACTGCGCTTCGGTTCATTTGTCACAAAGAGCGGCCGCAAGACACCGTTCTTCGTCAATACAGGCAGCTACCAGACAGGCCCGCAGCTTCGCAGACTCGGCGGCTACTATGCACGTGCTATCCATGACGCTTTCGGTCTGGACTTTGATGTTCTCTTCGGACCGGCTTACAAGGGTATTCCGCTTTCTGTTGCCGCAACAATGGCAATCGGTGAGGATTACGGCAAGGAAATCCGTTACTGCTCCAACAGAAAAGAAGAGAAGGACCACGGCGACAAGGGTATTCTTCTCGGCAGCAAGATCGCAGACGGCGACCGCGTTGTCATCATTGAGGACGTTACAACAGCAGGCACCTCTATCCGCGAGACTCTGCCGCTGATCCGTGCACAGGGCGATGTCGAGACACTCGGACTGGTTGTTTCCGTTGACCGTATGGAGCGCGGAACAGGCACTAAGAGCGCTCTTACGGAGATCGGCGAGACCTACGGTCTGAAGACAACTGCCATCGTAACCATGCAGGAAGTAGTTGAATGCCTGTGGAACAAAGAATATAATGGCAGAGTTATCATCGACGATGAGATCAAGGCAGCGATCGATGATTATTACAAGCTTTACGGAGCAGAATAAAACGATGCTTGAAAACAGCAAATCGGAAAGTTTCCGAAAGCGGCTTGTGAGGAGGATCGGACTTCTGATTTTCCTTGTCTATGTGGCCGCGCTGGTTTACTTTCTGTTTTTTGCCGAATGGCACGGTCATACGCCGGGCCGGTACGAAGAGTATCAGTACAATCTGATGCCGTTTCGCGAGATCGGCCGCTTCTGGCGCCATCGCAGAGTTCTGGGAAGACGTTCAGTTTATCTGAATCTCGGGGGAAATGTTGCGGGTTTTCTTCCCTTCGGCTTTTTCCTGCCGGTGATTACCAAAAAGCTTCGCAGCGGCGAAAAAGTGACGGCACTTGGTGCCTGTTTCTCCATTGTCGTTGAGCTTGTACAGCTTCTGACGAAGACAGGAAGCTGCGATGTGGACGATGTCATGCTGAATACACTGGGAACGGCAGCGGGCTACCTGCTGTTCCTGGTTTGTGATCATCTCAGGCTGAACAGCCGCGCAAAGCACAGAAGGCGGCGTCTGACGGAGAAGAAACGGAAAGGATAAGATGGCAAACAAATACAGATATACATTTACCGATGCGGAGGAGTCGGCAGGCGGCCTTCTGGCTGCAAAGCTGGCGCTGGTCTCGCTGCTTCTCTTTGTCGTATCGGCCTTCATCTCATTTCTGCAAGAGGGAGGGGCCGGTGCTTATATCGGAGCAATCTCCCTGACAGCCATGGCCCTTTCGGTCTACGGCTTTTATGTAGGAATGAAGTCCTTCAATGAGAAGGATGTGTCTCCGCGCTATTCCATCATCGGATCCATCGCCTGCGGCGTGATCATGGTGGGCTGGCTGACACTGCTGCTGATCGGTATCGGCTGATCCGGGACAGTGCAGTGAGGCGAAGACTTTAAGGTTTTGACGTGAATTACATGTTTCAGGAGGTTTGGATGAACAGCTTTACAGTGGAGGAATTTCAGGAGAGAATCAGTGATGCGCACAGCCGCATTGCCCTGATTCCGGGTGAGGCAGCAGTGCCGGCACCTTTCAGAGAGTATTTCTCCCGCACGGCAGAGTTCCTTCTCGGAGTGCGCTCCGATGCGGACAACCGTGCTCTTTATGCGGATATTCTTCCGGAAAATTACAGTTCCTCTTTCGCGAACCCGGAGTATGCCGGTGCCGTTCTCGGAGAGGATTACGGCCCGGTGCTTTCTGCTGTCTACGCAGAGCTTCGCGGTCTGATTCCGGCTGTTTTTGAGAAGGATTATGAGGGACAGGCTGTTCTTCTTGAGCTTTTTCTGCAGCTTTATTTTGAATTTGAAAACGAGGATGTTCCGGAGGTGAGAACCGTCCGGAACATTTTTGCGCAGTATCTGAAGGATTATGCGGGCGCTTATGTAGAGGATCAGATCGCTGCACAGGTGTCCCCGGACAGATCTTTTGCAGCGGATATCATCCGTGAGGCAGACCTTTCCGATCCGTCTTATCTCTACCGCTTCGGCGAATATGTCACAGCGGATACAGAGCGGATGGCTCGATATATGGCTTCTCTTCCGGAGGAGAAGGTCCGCAGGATGGCGAGTGTCTTCGTAGAGGGCTACCGTCTCGGCTTTGTGAATGCCGGCAAGGATCTTTCAAAGAAGAAGACGGTGCAGGTGGTTTATGAGCTCGGTTACGAACGCATGATCCGCGCGGCTATGGAAGAGTTCGGGAAGCTCGGACTGACAGCGACATTTGTCAGAAGCTCTGTCCGGCTTGTGACAAAGTCACCGAACCGCCATGCGGGCTACACCGGTGCAATTCCGAATCTTCAGTTCGACTATGATCACAGGGATGACCTGGCGCTGATCATGGACGAGGATTATGTGACGCTGCGGAAACGTGCTGCACAGGAGGGCTTCGAGGCTTTCCGCAAGGAAGCGGGAGAGCATGCCGGACCGGCTGTTCTGGAGACCTTCGGCGAGCCGCCTTTTGCTCCGGAGATGCATCGTTATGCAATTCGTATGGACAAAAAGGAGGAAGCGCGTTATCTTGAATTGAAAAATGCACTCCTCATGATTCGCCAGCGCTATATTCCGGAGGAGGAGCGCAGTTTCACCATCATTGATTTCCCGGTTCCTGCAATCGGCGACCGCTTTGAGGAAATCTTTGATGAGACGATCCGCGTCAACACGCTGGATCAGAAGGAATACTGCGAGATTCAGCAGAAGCTGATTGATGCACTCGATGCGGGAACAAGAGTCCATGTCACAGGACGTGACGGCAACGAAACGGATCTCACAGTTGCTCTGCATACACTGCAGAATCCGGAAAAAGAAACCAATTTCGAGAACTGCCTGGCCGATGTGAATATTCCGGTCGGTGAGGTGTTCACGACACCGGTTCTGAAGGGAACAAACGGTCTGCTTCATGTGAAGCGCGTCTTCCTGGAGGGCTATGAGTTTATTGATCTGCGTCTGCGTCTGAAGGACGGCATGATTGAGTCCTACAGCTGCGGCAATTTTGAAGATGCGGAGAAGAGAAGGCAGTATATTGAAGACAATATCCTCTTCCATCATCCGACTCTTCCGATCGGTGAGTTTGCAATCGGTACGAACACTACAGCGTACCGCATGGGCAGAAAGTACGGCATCGAAGCGCTGATGCCGATTCTGATTGCAGAGAAGACAGGTCCTCACTTCGCTATGGGCGATACCTGCTACGGCTGGGAAGAGGATGTGGTCCGCTATAATCCGGACGGCAAGGAGATCATTGCCAAGGATAATGAGCACACACTGATCAGAAAGACAGATCTTTCAAAGGCTTACTACGGCTGTCACACGGATATTACGATTCCGTATGATGAGCTGGATGTAATAGAGGTCATTCGCCCCGACGGCTCTAAGCAGAGCCTGCTTGCGGGCGGCCGGTTTGTACTTGCGGGAACAGAAAGTCTGAATGCACCGCTTGATGAGCCGTATTAAGAAAGGAGAAAAAAGATGGCAGCAACAGTCAGTATTGTCATGGGCTCCGATTCCGATATGCCGGTTATGGCAAAGGCAGCGGCAACGCTGGAGGAACTCGGAATCGAATATGAGATGCGCATTATTTCAGCGCACAGAGAGCCGGATATCTTCTTTGACTATGCGAAGACAGCAGAGGAGAGAGGTATCAAGGTGATCATCGCAGGAGCCGGCATGGCAGCACATCTTCCGGGCATGTGTGCCGCACTTTTCCCGCTTCCGGTCATCGGTATTCCGATGCATACGACTTCACTGGGCGGACGTGACAGCCTGTATTCTATCGTACAGATGCCGTCCGGCATTCCGGTTGCAACCGTTGCAATCAACGGTGCAAAGAATGCAGCTCTTCTTGCAGCCAAGATGCTTGCAATGGCTGATCCGGAGCTCCTGAAGAAGCTGAAGGAGTATTCGGTTTCCATGAAGGAAGAGGTTGAAGCAAAGGATCAGAAGCTGCAGGACCGCGGCTGGAAGAATTATTAATTGCAGAAACGCAGCAAAAAGATTTGAAACACAATGTTTTTATAAGCAGTAAGTGCACGAAGGGAGTAGGCATGGATTACAGAAGTTCCGGTGTTGATATCGAGGCAGGCTACAGATCAGTTGAACTTATGAAAGAGCACGTAAAGAAGACGATGCGTCCGGAAGTACTGGGAGGCCTCGGAGGCTTTTCAGGTGCATTTTCCATGGAACGTTTTAAGGACATGGAGAAGCCGACGCTTGTATCCGGTACAGACGGTGTCGGAACAAAGCTGAAGGTTGCATTCGTTATGGACCGCCACGATACAGTCGGTATTGACTGCGTTGCCATGTGCGTCAACGACATCGCATGTGCAGGCGGCGAGCCGCTGTTCTTCCTGGATTATATTGCCTGCGGCAAGAACTATCCGGAGAAGATTGCAGAGATCGTCAAGGGTGTTGCAGACGGCTGCCTTCAGTCTGATGCTTCCCTGATCGGCGGCGAGACAGCAGAGATGCCGGGCTTCTATCCGGTTGACGAGTACGATCTGGCTGGTTTTGCAGTCGGTGTCGTAGATGAGAAGGACATCATTACAGGCAAGGAGCTTGAGGACGGCGATGTGCTGATTGGTATTGCTTCTTCCGGTATTCATTCAAACGGTTTCTCTCTGGTCAGAAAAGTATTTGAGATGACTCCGGAGAACCTGAACCGCTACGATGAGAAGCTTGGCAAGACTCTCGGCGAGGCTCTTCTTGCTCCGACCAAGATCTATGTCCATGCTCTGAAGAGCGTAAAGGCTGCCGGCGTAAGAGTCAGAGGCTGCAGCCATATCACAGGCGGCGGTTTCTATGAAAATGTGCCGCGTATGCTTCGCGAGGGCACACGTGCCGTCATCCGCAAGGACAGCTATGAGGTTCCGTACCTCTTCCGTCTGCTGCAGGAGACAGGCTCTATCGAAGAGCAGATGATGTACAATACCTACAATATGGGTATCGGCATGGTTCTCGCTGTTCGTCCGGAGGACGCAGCCAAGACAATCGCTGCCATCGAAGAGGTCGGCGAGAAGGCTTATGAGATCGGTAAGATCGTAAGCGGCGACAAGGGAATTGACCTGGTCTGAGATTTTCGTCAGGGGGATTATGATGAGCAGAACATCAAAGATGAGAGTCGTTGTCCTTGTTTCCGGAGGCGGAACCAATCTGCAGGCTTTAATTGACGCCGTGAAGCAGGGAGAGATTCCCGATACGGAGCTTGTTGCCGTAATCAGCAATAATGCCGGTGCCTATGCACTGACAAGAGCAGAACAGGCCGGTATTCCGGGCATCTGCCTCTCTCCGAAGAATTTTGAGACACGTGCACTCTTCAATGAAGAGCTGAAGCGTGTGATTGACAGTTATCAGCCGGATCTGATTGTACTGGCGGGCTGCCTGCTGCAGATTCCGTCAGCGCTGGTTGAGGCTTATCCGAATCGTATCATGAATATTCATCCGGCTCTGATTCCGGCATTCTGCGGCAAGAGCTACTACGGACTGAAGGTACATGAAGCGGCTCTGGCACGCGGCGTGAAGGTCAGCGGCGCAACCGTCCACTTTGTCAATGCCGAGCTTGATGCAGGCCCGATTATCCTGCAGAAGGCAGTGGAGGTTCGCGAGGACGATACACCGGAAACGCTGCAGAAGAGAATCATGGTAGAGGCCGAGTGGAAGCTTCTGCCGGAGGCAGTGAAGCTGGCTGCCGAAGGACGGCTCTCCGTAGATGAGAAAAATCACGTTCATATTGTAGATGCCTTATAAACAGGAGGACAGACGGATGAAGGTACTGATTGTAGGAAGCGGCGGAAGAGAGCATGCCATCGCCTGGGCATGCGCCAAGAATAAAGACGTCGAGAAGATCTGGTGCGCACCGGGTAATGCCGGCATCGCTTCCCTTGCGGAATGCGTAGCGATCGGACCGATGGAGTTTGATAAGTTAGTTGCATTTGCAAAAGAAAATCAGGTAGACCTGACAATTGTCGGCATGGATGATCCGCTGGTCGGCGGTATTGTCGATGTATTTGAGGCAGAGGGCCTTCGCGTCTTCGGACCGAGAAAGAATGCTGCCATCCTGGAAGGCTCCAAGGCTTTCTCCAAGGATCTGATGAAGAAGTATGACATTCCGACAGCTGCCTATACAACTGTGCAGTCTCCGGAAGAGGCTTATGAGTACCTTGAAACAGCAGAGTTCCCGCTTGTTCTGAAGGCAGACGGACTGGCACTCGGCAAGGGCGTTCTGATCTGCGAGAATCTGGAGCAGGCAAAGGACGGCGTCAAGGAAATCATGGAAGACAAGAAGTTCGGTGCTTCCGGCAACCAGATGGTTATCGAGCAGTTCCTTGAGGGCCGCGAGATCTCCGTTCTTTCTTTCGTTGACGGCAAGACAATCCGCACTATGGCTTCCGCAATGGACCACAAGCGTGCAGGTGACGGCGATACAGGCCTGAACACAGGCGGTATGGGCAACTTCTCACCGAGCCCGTTCTATACAGAAGAAGTAGATCGTTTCTGCTGTGATCACATCTATCAGAAGACAGTTGATGCAATGGCTGCTGAAGGCAGACCGTTCAAGGGCATCATCTTCTTCGGTCTGATTCTGACAAAGGACGGCCCGAAGGTTCTGGAGTACAATGCCCGTTTCGGCGATCCGGAAGCACAGGTTGTCATCCCGCGTCTGAAGAACGACATGATCGAAGTGATCAATGCGTGCATCGACGGCACACTGGATCAGGTTGATCTGCAGTTCTCTGACGATGCCTGCCTCTGCGTTGTTCTTGCATCCGACGGCTACCCGGTAAGCTACGAGAAGGGCTTCCCGATCTCAGGACTTGAGACATTTGAGGGGCTTGAGGATGAGTTTGTCTTCCATGCAGGCACGAAGTTCAATGAGAAGGGCGAGATTGTCACAAACGGCGGCCGTGTACTGGCAGTGACAGCACTTGCTCCGACACTGCAGGAGGCGAGAGCAAAGGCATACAAGGCAACCGAGCGTGTTGAATTTGCCAATAAGTATATGAGACATGACATCGGACATGCCATTGATGAGGTGTAATAACCTGTCTGATTTGAAATGAATTGAGAAGAGCATGCGGCTGCAAATCGAAAGAGATTTGCAGCCGCATGTTTTTTGCGCATGAAAAGAGAGAAGAACACGCAGCTTGTTACCCCGAGAACAAATTGATATACTGAATAAAACTGATGTAGAAGAAAAGAGAGTAATATTTTAAAAAGATAATATGCCAGCTGAGAAAGGAGCATCAGCAATGTATCTTTATCATGGAAGTAATATGCTGGTTGATCATCCTAAATTATTGTTAAATCAGAGAGCACTTGATTTTGGTGCAGGATTCTATTTGACATCATCCAGAGATCAGGCAAGCCGTTGGGCAAAGACAGTGACAAGGCGTAGAAATAGTGGAGACGCATTGATAAATGTATACACCTTTAAGGATGAAAAGCTTGAAGAGTTGATGGTGCTTAGATTTGATACTGCTGACTCTGAGTGGCTGGATTATGTTGTCAGAAACAGAAAAGGAACTGCAGCAGAGACAGCTTATGATATTGTGATTGGACCGGTTGCTAATGATTCGACTTTACCGGTGATTGATGATTACATGTCAGGTGTATATACTAAAGAGGAAGCGGTGAAGCGTCTTCTTCCGCAGAAATTGACAGATCAATATGCATTTTTAACAGAGAAAGCAATAAATTGCCTTATATTTGAAAAAGGAGAGCCTATATGAAAAAGGTTCCGGCAAGGACAATGACTTTTTTTGATAAAGAAGTCGTAAATGATATCATTGTTAAGTATGGATTTGATGAGCGGGCAGCAATTCGAGATTTTATTCAATCAGAAACGTATCAGATGCTTCTTGATCCGGAAATGGAGATTTATAAGATGAGCCCACTTATTGTTTTTGATATGTGGGAAGCTGAGAAAATTAGTGGTGATCCGCGAATGTCCCAGTACATAAGAGCGTAGGAGGAAACTTTGAGTAAAGAGAGCGATTTTTTTCTATATTTGATTGAAAGATATGCGGAATACAAAAATATTTCTGCAAAAGAGGTTTTGGAAAAGTGGGATCAGCTTAAGGTGACAGACCTTATTTATGATCTGTACGAAATATATCATTCGGAAAGGCTTGAAAATGCATTTGCAGATATCGATGAAATTGTGGAAAAAGCGGATGCACAGCTGCAACAGTGACCGTCGCCCCATTTGGGACGGCGGTTTTTTTATGTTAGCGCATAATGCATGGATTCCATGGAAACGAAGAGTCAGAGTGAATATTCTATATGATATAATGCTGAAAAAAGAGAGGGAGGGTAATTCATGACTGAATTAAGGTCCGGCAGAACCATCATCATTGCCGATATGCACGGCTGTTATGATGCCTTTCTTTCACTGCTTCAGAAATGCAGTCTGGACAAGGAAAAGGATAAGCTGATCCTGCTGGGGGATGCGTTCGATCGCGGAAGAAAGTCGTGGGAGCTTTTTGCGGAGATGCAGAAGCTGGATAAAGAGATGGGCGAGCGCTTTATCTACATTCTCGGGAATCATGATCAGATGCTTCTTGAAGCAGAAAAATCCAGGGAGGATGCAAGGCACTGGATGCGAAACGGAGGTCTGGAAACGCAGAAGTCTTTTGCAGTACATGATACGGATCTGAATGAGGTTCGCAGGTGGCTGACAGGCAGGCTTTACCGGTATGAAGATGAGCGATTCATCTGTGTTCATGCGGAATATGATGAATTGCAGCCGGATGATCAATATAGACTGCTCTGGGAGCGGAGCCTGTATCGGGGTTACAGGCAGTATACAGGAAAACTGGTTATTGCCGGTCACACTCCGCTGAAGAAGGTGCTTTACATTGATCCGAGCGGAATCGGGATTCGTCTGGAGGAGAAAGAAGAGGAAACTGTTCTGCCTGAGAGGGGACACATGATCATTGATACAGGATGTGTTTTCGGGTATCGTCTGACGGCGATGATTCTGAGGGGGAAGAAATATCGGCTGGTATCGGCTGTGTGAATAATATAGGAGGTGTGTGATTTATGGCTAAAGTGAGCACAAATATCAGTCTTGATGCTGAATTAAAAAAGAATGTCAGGAGCTTTATTCTGATCTTGGTATGGACTTAACGACTGCGGTTACAATTTTTTTGAAGCAGTCGCTTAGAGTTCAAGGACTTCCTTTTAATGTTACGCGTGATAATCCAAAGGTTGAAACAATTGCTGCAATGAATGAGTATT
>JAUNAG010000042.1 GCA_030527685.1 Lachnospiraceae bacterium
AAGTTACTCCTCCTGAAACAACCATTAAGCCGGCCATTGTCAGGGCAATAAAAGATTTTTTCATGGTTACCTCCAATTCACATTTATGATAAGACCATTCTAATATATTTTATATTATTTTTAAATAAAATTTTAAATACGGCTGTGAATGTAGTCGCTTAATAGCCAAAACCTGTCATTTAAATTTGTATTAACACTTGACAGAAGACTACTTGACAACATTGATAGTATTCTTATAGTTCTTCAAGACTTCGGTCGAGCCACGTTTCTTGGTTGTTGCCTCCAATGCTGCTTTCAGAGATTCCATTTCAATGTTTTTGTACTGCAGTTTGGCAAGAATATAGATATCATAATAATCTCTCGGACTGCTGATAGTTTGATATAGAAATTCTCTCAAGCAGTCTCTCCAACATAAAATTTTGCATTACCAGCTGTGCAGAAATGTGTTTGTCTTTTGCCAGGTTTTTTATCACAGCCTTTAGCTGCATTGCATTTTTCATAGTAGCACCGCCAGATATCTTCTCACTTTCTCTTCAACATGAAACGTCTTCGCATACTCTGATAAAAGTGGGATATTCTTATCTTTTCTAACTGTGTATCGTTTAAAGGCTTCGGATACAACTCCCGTATCTACACCACTTCGCTTGCGTAAAATATCGCACAGTGTACGTTCCATATTGTATGCTGCAATTTTATTTCCTCCCGGAGAAAACACTTGAGTAATACCTTCACTGTACCATTCAAGTTTAACTCTGGAGCAGTTCACTCCTTCTTTCTTTGCATTTGTCAGATTATAATTATGAGGGAATGTCATATCATATCGATTCGGTGTCCTGTCTGTAAGATCCCATAAAAACAGTGCAGTCTCATTTGAAAAAATGCCTTTTTTGAATCTTGCCTGTAAATTCACAAATTCATCCTCCCATATTTCCGGAAGAATATATACCCCTCGTGCTGTTTTTTCCAACTTGCCATCATCTGCAAGTTGCTTTAAATTTCCACGCAAAATTCCTTTTTTAGATAGATCAGCTGATGTTACAATACCATGATTCTCTTTTGCTATTTGCAGAATTTGTTCTGATATGAACATTCGATCATCTCCTTTGAAAAATTGACTTTTATGCCCCTTATAATAACGTTTTGGGGCATAAAAGTCAATCACAAGCCCTGAGCAAAATGTAATTGTTGTCGCATAACATTTCTTATGCGACAACAATTGTGTAAAAAGTGCGAAACTGCTATAATAAAACCGATTTACTACTCTTGCAAAAAGAATCTTTCGATTTTCTACGGAGATCTATTATGGAATTTGAATACAAAGACAGGCAGAATAAACAGGCGCGCGACAAAGCGTCCGAACTTCTTGCCGACCTGCCGTTTTATGTGCAGACCTTTGTTGTCGGACGTGAAGGCAAGATGTCTGCGCGCACTCAGTATATCTATATCAGCCGCATCGATTCCTTCTATACATTTTTAACGGAAAAGAATTATTTCGTAGGAAAGGCCCGCACTGATATCACGCTTTCGGACCTCAGTACACTGCGCACTGAAGACATCGAAATTTTTGCATCGTGGATCCGTCACGGACGTCTGTCATCCAAAAACAGCGACGACAAGGAAACGACAATCAATAATTATCTTTCCGCTATCAATGTCTTTTTCAAGTATTTCGTCAACCACGGAAAGCTGGAATTCAACCCGGTTGCCGGTATTGAGCGCGGCAAGGTCTCCAGACATGAGGTCATCCGCTTAAATGACCGCCAGAAGGATGAATTCTTTAACTGTATTGAGACCGGCGATTCTCTGACTAAGCATCAGAAGGCCTATCACGGCAAGAATGCGCTCAGGGACCGCGCCGTCTGTCTGACCCTGGCCCGAACCGGACTGCGTGTCTCGGAGCTGGTCGGTCTGAATCTGGACGATATTGATTTTGACGACTGTTCTCTGACAGTCCTTCGAAAAGGTAATAAATACGACCGGATCTTCTTTGACGATGAAGTCAGTGATCTTCTGCAGGAATATCTGGAGTACAGAAAGACACTGCTCACGGATCCGTCCGAAAAGGCTGTTTTCCTGGTCACCATCGGCAAATACAAGGGAACACGCCTTTCCGTCAGAGCCATTGAGCGTCTGGTAAAAAAATACGCTGTGGCCGGTTCACCATCTGCCGGAAAACGCATCACGCCGCACAAACTGCGTGCAACCTATGCGACCGATATGCTGCAGGCAACAGGCAATATTTCCCTCGTTCAGAAGGCTCTGAATCATGAATCGCCGCGTACGACCATGATCTACGCCGATGAAAGAACCATTGAACTCCAGAATGCCCGCAACATTCTGATGGAAAGAAACAGAAATACAGACAACTCATAAACGGAGGACGCCTTGTTCGGGGAAGATACAGAACAGAAGGTGCTGCAGATTCCGATCTACCGTGTAGAGCCGGACCGCGAGCAGCCCAGAAAGCATTTTGATAAGGAAAAACTGGAAGAACTGGCCGTCTCCATCCGTGAGCACGGCATCATTCAGCCGATCGTTGTGCATAAGGAAAACGGCGGCTACACCATCATCTCCGGTGAGCGCCGCTGGCGTGCCGCCAGACTTGCCGGCCTGAAGCAGGTTCCGGTACTGGTTCGTGAAGCCGATGAGGCGGAAATTGCTGAACTTGCGCTAATTGAGAATATCCAGCGCGAGGATCTCAATGCCATGGAAGAAGCCGAGGCCTACGCACGCCTGATCCGCGAATTCGGCATGCAGCAGTCAGAGCTTGCCGCAAGACTCGGCAAATCAAGGCCCGCTGTCTCCAACTGTCTGCGGCTGCTGGATCTGGATTCTTCCGTTGCGGAGCTTCTGCGAAACGGACGGATCTCCGAAGGACATGCCCGTGCGCTTCTGGCTGTCAGTGATCACACACTGCAGAAAAAAGCAGCGGATAAAGTCATAAAAGAAAAACTCTCCGTGCGTGATACCGAGCGTTTTGCAAGAGAACTGATGAGCAGACCGAAAAAACGCAGCTCCTCTCTCTCCTCTTCTGCCGATCGCGAACAACGGGCAGCGGCCATCGAGGCACTGACAGATGAAATCCGCCAGACCCTCTCTGTCAAAACAGAGATCCGTGAACGAAAACGCGGCGGCGAACTCGTCTTAAGCTTCGCAGACGATGACGATCTGGAACGCCTGTGCGAACTTCTGCTCAGTATACGGAATTAAAAGGCTGAACAATTCCAATTTGAGAATGTTTTGTTCTTTATAAATGCATCCGAAACTTCTATTGTTCTTATCAAAAGATCATTGTATAGTGTAAATGCCCAAACGGTACGGCTCTGACGAAGTAATATATGCATAAACGAAGTCATAGACATAGCATGGGCGATTTATTATTGGAAAGTGAGAATATCTATGCTGAAAGATAAAACCGTACTGCTCGGTGTTTCCGGCAGTATCGCTGCTTATAAGATCGCAAGTCTTGCAAGCGCCCTTGTCAAACTCGGCGCAGATGTACACGTTCTGATGACACAGAATGCCACACAGTTTATTACACCGGTGACTTTCGAGACGCTGACCGGCAACAAGTGCCTGATTGACACCTTTGACCGGAATTTCGAGTTCAGCGTCAAGCACGTCTCTCTTGCGAAGCGTGCCGATCTGGTTCTGATCGCACCGGCTACAGCCAATGTGATCGGCAAGATGGCCTTCGGCATTGCCGACGATATGCTGACCACCACCGTTCTTGCATGCACCTGCCCGAAGATCGTGGCACCTGCCATGAATACAAGAATGTATGAAAATGCAATTGTACAGGATAACCTTGCCCGGCTGGAATCTTTTGGTTTCCGCGTTCTGAAGCCTGCCAGCGGCTGGCTTGCCTGCGGCGATATCGGTGCCGGCAAGATGCCGGAACCGGAATTCCTGCTGGATGTGATCCGCCATGAAATCGAATACCGGAAGGATCTGACCGGCAAAACGGTCCTGGTCACAGCAGGTCCGACACAGGAACCGCTCGATCCGGTACGCTATCTGACCAACCACTCCTCAGGCAAGATGGGTTATGCCATCGCCGAAGCGGCTGCCCGCCGCGGTGCCTCCGTTGTACTTGTCAGCGGACAGACAGCGCTTGACGCACCATATGGCGTAAAGCGCATCGATATCACAACCGCCAGACAGATGTACGAGGCTGTTACAGAGCACTTTGATGAGGCAGATATTGTCATCAAAGCCGCCGCAGTTGCAGATTACAGACCGGCAGAGGTAAGTTCCGAAAAAATCAAGAAAAGCGATACGGAGCTCTCTCTTCCGCTTGAGCGCACCGATGATATCCTTGCATACCTCGGTGCTCATAAAAAGGATGGACAGATCCTTTGCGGCTTTGCAATGGAAACCGAACATCTTCTTGAAAATGCAAGAAAGAAGCTTGCAAAGAAGAATCTGGATCTCATTGCTGCCAACAGTATCCGCGAAGAAGGCGCCGGCTTTGCAGGTGACACCAACCGCGTCACATTGATCGGCCGGACAACCGAAGAATGCCTTCCTCTTTTATCAAAAGAGGAAACAGCTCACCGTATTTTAGATCGGATTCTTACACTTGCCGAATAAGCCCGGCATCCTGTAAGCAATTCCGGTTTCTAAAATAAAGAACCACTCTCCCGACGACCTCCATGTTTCTTCAGTGGTGTGCGCAGGCAATCACAGCGTCATGATGCTGCACACAGCACATAAAGGCAGAAGGATCAAAAGGCAGAGCAATGTCACCCGTTCACCTTTCACTGTATTGTATCCCGGAAGACGGGAATAATAACAAGGAGAAAAACAACATGAACACAAAAGAAAGAACACGTATCTCGAGAATGGTCATCATGGCGCTGATGATCGGCATCCTTCTTCTGATGGCCTTCACGCCGCTCGGTTATCTCAATATCGGACCGCTGGCTCTGACCTTCAATATGATTCCGGTTGCCATCTGTGCCATCGTTTTAGGACCTTCGGGAGGTGCCGCAGCAGGCGCTGTCTTCGGACTTACAAGCTTCCTGCAGTGCATCGGTATCGGCGGCTTAAGTGCCATGGGTGCCGCACTTTTTGAAATCAGCCCGGTTCTCGCATTCATTCAGCGCTTCTTCCCGCGTCTGCTCTTCGGCCTTCTGGTCGGATTTATCTTCCGCGGCGTCCGGAAAGCAGCCAATGATACTCTCGCAGGCTATGTCGCAGGTTTCTTCGCAGCCTTCCTGAATACGCTGTTTTTCATGCTTTCTCTCGTATTTCTGTTTGGAAATACGGAATATGTACAGAACCTGATCGGCGGCAGAAATATCATCCTTTTCATCTGCGCCTTTGTAGGCATTCAGGCAGTCTTTGAGATGCTTGCTTCCACAGTTCTGACCGGCACAATCGCACTGGCCCTGAACAAGGCCGGCTTTGTACCGAGAAAAAATCAGTAATCCATAAACCTTAAACAGCCTGCCCGCAAAGCGGGCAGGCTGTTTTGATCAGATGAGGACACCACTATGATTCTTGCAATTGATATGGGCAATACGCACATCGAACTCGGCCTGGTTGACGATCAGGGCATTCTGATGTCGGAGCGAATCAAGACAGATACCAACAAGACAACTACCGAGTATGCCGTTCTTCTTCATACGATCTTCCAGATTCACCAGATTGATGTAAAGAGCATTGAAGGAGCTATTATCTCCAGCGTTGTTCCGCCTGTCGTCAATCTGCTCCGTGATGCGGTTAAAACGGTCACGGGAAAGACGCCGCTCATTGTCGGCCCGGGCGTCAAGAACGGTCTGCGCCTGATGATCGATAATCCGAAACAGCTCGGCTCCGACTTCGTTGTAGACGCCGTCGGTGCAATCGAGCGCTACGGTGCACCGCTCATCATCATTGACATGGGAACTGCAACAACATATACCTATATCGATGAGACAAAGGCATTCCGCGGCGGTACCATTATGCCGGGTGTCAGAATTTCACTGGATGCCCTTGTTTCCGGCACGGCACAGCTTCCCAGAATCTCTCTGGATGCGCCTGAACATGTAGTCGGCACCAACACAATTGCCAGCATGAGCAGCGGAATCGTCTTCGGACAGGCCAGTATGCTTGACGGCATGATTGACCGTATCTGCGACGAGATGCAGGTAGACGCTCCTGTCATCGCCACAGGCGGTCTCTCAAAGCTGATCGTGCCGCACTGCCGTCACAAGATCACCATTGACCATGAGCTGATGCTGCACGGTCTGAAGATCATCTACGACCGGAACTGCGGCAGATAACTCAGCAGGAATTCTTTTTTTAGGATTCTACGGTCCCCAAAAGTATACAAAAGCGCCTGCCTTTCGTCGGATGTCCGGGTGTTCCGGATTCATCCTGCGAAAGGCAGGCGCTTTTTAATTTCTTATCTTTTCAGCTCAGATCTTACGCAGACAGCTTCTGCATTTTTGCTTTCAGCGGTCTGACTTCTTTCTGCTGCTTCTCATAAGACCTGCTATGCTGAGGGCTGCTGCCATCATAAGGAGCATCCACTGCAGAAGCGGACTCCTGTCGCCGGTCTTCGGGCTTCCTGAGGGCTTCGGAGGCTTCGCAGAGCTCTTTGCAGCACCTTCGTTATGAATAGTGATACTTCCGTCCTTCTCTGTCTTATAGGAGGCTGTGTAGCCTTCTACAGGCACTTCCTTTACATTCCAGCTGTGTTCTCCATAAGGATCCAGATTCTCCCAGGTATAAGACCAGCCGTCTTCTGTGAGTTCCGCTGTATCAACCAGCGTCTCGCCGTCGTAAAGGCGGACACTGATCGAAGACGGACGGGTCTGGGCGTTGTCTGTCCAGGTCTTATTGACCGTCAGCTTCTCATACGGTACCGGATCATATCTGTTATCAAACTCCGTATCGGTCTTATCCTCTTCAGGACCGCCCTTATGTGCGGAAACGGTCACACCGAAGCTGCCGCCGTCCGTATTGGTCACCGTTACTGTCACATAATAAACAGTCGTATCATAGCGGCCGCGGTCATGGCAGCTGCTCTTCTCGCCCGTCAGCGCTGATACGTCCTGCTTCAGCGTATACTGATAGACACCGGGATGCTGATACTGAATGGTAAATGCATCCCCGCCCGCACCTGTAACGGTCAGTGTCTGCTGTTCCGGCAGCGGTGCGTCTCCGAGTGCCTCAAGCACAAACGTATAGGTCTCTTCGGGAATATCCGACTCTGCGGTTCCCTCATTTCCTCCGACCGTAACAGATACCGGAATAGTTGCCGATGCAATGCTGTCCGCAGAAGCCGCCGATACGGCCGCAGCGGAACAGATCGATATGCACAGAATTATGGCAAGCAGAAAAGACGATCTGATCGATTGAATCTGCTTTATCATCGTGCTGCCTCCTAACTGTTTACTTCGTGTCCTTCACCATTCTGGCAAGAACAATCGTTCTTGCATCCGTAAAATCATTGGAACAGGTGGAAAGACCAAGAATCTGCGGCTCCTGATCCTGTCTCAGTGCATCCACTGTCTCCTGATGGAGATAAAGTGCATTGGCACCTGCAAAATCGAGTAAGCTGTCTATATTTGTAAGCCACTGCCCGGGATTGAAAATTGCATTTTCCGAAGAAGAAACGAGCAGACAGGCAAAGATCTCAAGTTTATAGCTGCGATCCGGAAGGATCAGAGCTCCTGTTGTGTTCTGATTGAAGAATGTTTCGTCTTCATAGAGATCCAGATCCCCGAACATCTTGTGATCGGCCATGTGGTGGCCGTAGATCAGGGAGTAGGAATCATGAAAGCTGCGGTCATTGGCTGTGTCAAGAAAGATGCTCCCCGCAAGAGCAAATTTGCCGTATACATCTGTATTGATGTAGCTCAGAATGTTTTCACCCTTTAAGATCGGATGATCGATTTCTGTATGATCAAGCGTTACCCAGGCACAGACGTCCGGATTAATCGCCAGAAGCTCCTCAAAGGAAGCGCTGTTGTCTTCTGCACCGGCCGTCGGCTTCAGCTTCAGCAGGTCCGCCTGCACATTTCCGGCAGCTGCATAGATCTGTTTGTTGTCCCACAGGGAATAGACGGAATAAGCCGCCAGCAGGAACACAGCAGCAGCGACAAAAAAGGCTGTCAGTGCATTTAAAACTTTTAAAATGAATTTTGCCATCAATCTCTTACCTGCTCATGAAAACATGTGGGGCGGACGGTTGATCCGCCCCGCATGTCTGTCACATGAATACGTGTGCAGGCACCCGATTCATATCTGTTTTGAATTATTCAAATCTGCGTCTTCTGGAGACGATGAAAGCAAGAGCCAGACCTGCAGCAAGAACAAGGATCAGAATGTACGGAAGGCTGTCAAGGTTGATACCTGTATCAACTGTACCGGTCTTGTCGTTGGTAACAGTTGTGGAAACAGCGCTTTCGCCCATAGTGCCATTTTCACTGCCGTCGTATGTTGTCTCGTAACCGTCTTTTTCGTAACTATCTTCCTTCACTTCATAAGAGACGCCGGCCGGAACATTTTCAAATGTCACTGTATCTGCGTCACTCAGTGTAAAGGTAGCTGTATTGCCATCCCATGTTAAGTCAGTAGCGCCGCTGCCTTCTGCAACTGTGATGGCATTGGTCCAGTCTTTATCGGTCGGTGCTGTGAACGTAACCGTGAAGTTGAACTCCTTCTTCTTATCGCCGAGGTTTCCTGTAACTTTCTTTGAAACGCTTAAGGAATTGGCTGTGTAGGTATTGTCGTTGAAAGTACTGGTTTTTGTTCCATTCTCTTGTTCTGTATGTACAGCAGCAACTCTGATCAGACCACTCTGCTCAATTACTGTAACAACCAGCTTAATCGGTTTTGTACGATAGGTAACACCTGCTGTTTTGCCGGCAACTTCCTGCAGTGTATACTCATACACACCTGTTCTTTCATAATTCGGCAGTGTCACTGTAAATGTACCTGTCTTGTTTTCGCTTCCGGCAGCACCGGCTGCATAGGTTACTGCAGAAATTCCTGTCAATGCCGGAGCGGATGTGGCATCGCCGTCAGTTACCTTTCCGTCACCGACCTGCTCAACTTTGAATGTCTCAGCCGGGCTCTTTCCCTCACCTTTGAGCTCATAGTTCTTTGTAATGGTAACAGTCGTTGCATCTGTGTATGTTTTTTCATCTGCAGATACAACTGCACCCATTCCCATAACCATGGCAAGGGAAAGTCCTAATGCAAACAGCTTGTTTCTGATCTTCATATGTTTACCTCCTGGTTTATGATACTTTTTTATCTTTCACTCTTTTTAGAGAGATGATTGAACAACTGTAACTTATAAGCCCCTTCTCCGGAGAAGTGTGATCACTTTTCCTTCGACAGCGCTCATGGGAACTGCTCCGAAATTCCGGCTGTCAGTTCCTTCTGTCCGGTAATCACAAAGAATAAATACTGATTGTTCCGGAATCTCATAGGGATAGGTCAGCCCTTCTTTTGCATAAGTCGGATATAAAATCTCTCCGCTCTGCTCTGTTCCGTTTACGGTGAAGGTGCCGCTGTCATCCATCATGATGACATCCGTCTCCCGACCGGCGATCCGGCCGATTTTCCGTTCCCCGTTCACGGTGTAGACCACAAGGTCATTTTTGATGTAACTGCCCTGCAAGCGATAGGCGATGAGCAGATCTCCGTCCTTTACAGCCGGAAACATCTCATTCCCGTGAGCCTGCGTCAACAGAAATACCTGAGACAACAGAATCCATCCGAGCAGAAGCAGCAGCAAAAGTCGGATGAACAGTCCGGCATATCCGCTTCTGACTTCGATTGCATATCTGCGCTTTCTGATGATCTGCGATGCAGTTAATTCCGATTTCCTGATAACTACACCCCCTCACATCACACCGGCTGATCCTGCTGCTTTTCCAGTGTCCGTACCTTCTCCTGCAGAGCTTTTACGGTTTTCTGATATTCACCGAGCTTTGCATTGGTTGCCCTGACATAGGCCTGCAGCATCGTGTCGTACCGGGTTCTTTCTGAAAGAAGTGCCGATTCATATAAGCGGTTCAGCTCTTCCAGTTTTTTCCAAAGATCGCGTTCCTCAACCCCGCCGAACATGGTCTTTCTGAATTTTACTTTTTTCAGCCAGTCGAGCATCTCTTTATGTGCAGCATTCAGTTCCTTCGGTTCTGTCTGCTGCTCCGTACTGACTTTTCCGGCGGATTGTTTCCTGACGTCGGAGTTCTGTCTGCCTGTCTTTTTTGTCATACGACTTCCTCCTTCCGTGCTTACACTTCGCGTCTGCGTCTGAACGCATTGATCGCTGCCGTCAGCACAAAGGCTGTCAGTATACCCAGAAGCATCAGATAAGGCGCAGCACCCGTTGTATAAATACCGGTTTCCGGAATCGCTTCTTTATGGTTTGTAACGGCAAGCTCTGTCTTTCCGCTCTCAGGCGTAATTTCAAAGCTCTTTCCGTTTCTCTCAGTCGGACTGATTTCTTCTCCGCCATATATGACGGAGGTCTTATAACCGTCTGCATTCGACTCTGTCAGTACAAGCTTTGATCCAAGCGGCAGCTTTTCAATATTTACTGTATTGCCGTCAGCCAGAGTGAATTCACGGATCGTCTTTCCGTCCTTGTCTGTCAGTGTGAAGGAAAAGCTCTTTGACCGGTCGCCCATATTGCCGGTGACCTCTTTGGAGATCTGCAGCGTCATGACCGTCTGATGGAATTTCCAGTGTCCGATAAGAATCTTTGCAGTCGTGTCTGTGATCTTAATTGTACTGCCAAGCTTCGTGCCCGGCTCTTTCGTATCGTACCAGCCGTCAAAGGACCAGTAACCGCCGTTTGCCTCGTCCTGGACATCGTCATAGCTGTTGGACGCCAGTGTAACCGTCTGTCCCTGATAGACATCTACGGTTTCCGGTGGCACCGGGAAGCCTTCCGGACGAGTCAGGTTATTCGGATCGTAGTCGAAGGTGTAGATCAGCTTTTCAGACGGAGCAATCGATACCGAAGTCTGTCCGGAACCGGTGATGACAGATTCCGTAGTAAAGGTGGACGTCGTTCCGTTGCTGTTCCTTTTGACCAGCTGTGTCTGATAGGTGACTGTTGCATCCGCCTCCAGAGTTACTTCGCCGTTGTTCACAAAGTCCGCATCTGTCGTCACATACGGAATATAGACTGTGACCGGTCCGCTTGCACGCAGTTCACTGACTGAAACCTTATTGGTGCAGGCGGCATCTGTATAAACTTCTGTGATCTCATTGCCGTTGATGGTAATGGAGTTCAGAACGACACCGTCTTTCTTAACTGATGCATTGCTTCCTGTAACGGAACCCGGCGTAATGGTTGCCTCAAAGGTGACGGTCTCACCCGGGATTACGCCGCTTGCAGGATTTGCCGAAGCCGTGACAGAGATGGTCGGCTGCGTTCCGGTGATTGTGAACGTAATCGGATTCGCTGTAATAGCAGCGTTGACACCGCGTGAATAGCCGAAAATCGCAATATAGCCGTTTTCTTTTGCTACATTACCGATTGTCTGAATTCCCGGATAGTTATTGGTTCCGTAATTGCCTCCGGTAAAATCATAAATCCAGCCTGCCGTTTGTCCGCCGCTGCCAGATGTCGCCATGCCGCTGAGCATGTAATTGTCTTCCGGTTTTACAAAGAAGACCCAGTAGTTTCTGACATTGGTCTGGTACGTACCGACAATGTTATTGCCGTCCGACATGCTCTGAAAATCATCAAAGCTGAAGCCTGAGAGATCTGTCTCACTCGTATAATGGTAATACAGAACACTGGCGTGACTGATTGACGGAGAGAATGTGACGACACGGTCATAGATAAAATAAATACCTCCGCTTGACCATCTGTACCACTGATTATTATCTTTCCTTAAAAAATTCCATCTGTTGTTCTGATACCGAAGAGCTGAAATCTCTGTTCCGTTTGCTGCCTCAGCAGTACTGTTTGCATAAACAGCCTTCAGAAATGAAAATCCGTTAAATGTCGGAGCTATTGATGATACATCTGAAGATTCTGTAATTCTCTTTGATGAGTTGCCTCCGATTCCGTTTCCGGAGATATCAATGCAATTAATTCCCAGAGAACCGGAATAATTCCAGCTAAGAGTGAAGGTAGAAAAACTGCTTACCTGAAATTCAGCGGAAACCTGATTCTCATCGACTGAAAGTGTGCCCTGCGTTTCCGCTGCCACGACCTGTGCCTCCGCACTGCCGGAGGACTCATCGATGTGCGCTACCTGCAGACTGCCTTCCTCAATCTCTTCACTGTCCGACGCATTGATCGTGATGGACATCTGAACTTCTGCTGCCGGTTCCACTTCCGCACCGTCTGCATTCCGGAAGCTGATATCGAAAGCCAGCATATTGTCAAAGGATGTCGTCTGCGCCAGCGTGTCCTCTGCCTGCTGATAAGCCTGCGTTCCTTCCGAGAGCTCTGTCATATGAAGAGAAACACTCTCTGTAAAGGCTCCCTCCGGAACATCTACAGTTACACTTGCACGACTGCAGGCTGCCGTATAGGTCGCTGCCGGAATTCCTTCCTTTACACTTTCCGCTTCTGATTCTGCTTCCTGCACCGGTGCTTCCGGAATGACTGCTGCAGAATCTGCGTCCGCATCCGGAACAGATTCATTCGTCGATTCGGAAACTGCAGGCGGCACGTCCGGAGCAGATTCATTCATCGATTCGGAAACTGCAGGGGTGGAATCGGGCCGGCTTTCCTGCGGTTCAGGATTTTCTCCCGGTTCCTGTTGTGCTTCGCTCTCCGGCAGTACCTCTTCGGGCGTCTCCGTTACGGGCGTTTCCTTATTCTCCTGCTCTGTATCGCGTTCTATGATTTCCACAACATCTGACGGTCCGCTGTCTGATGCACTCGAGGCAGCGGCGAACATTGTGTTTAACGCAAGGAGTAATATGAGCATCATACAAAATAACGGTTTTCCCTTGACGGGACGCTTCTTATTGCGCTTTGAAACCATCTCGTATATTCCTCCTGTAGATTGTTCATTGTTTCATAAATTTAACAAAAAGATATATAATTATAACATTTCAAACCAGATAATGACTACCTTAGATTTCGATTGCACTTTTTTATATACAATATTATTCTGATGCACTGACTCGCATTCCCGTAAAAAATCCGTTCTTTTTCTTTTGTTTTTCACGCTGAAAAACCCCCGCCGTTAAGGCGGGGGTGAAATGCAGCCTTGTATGCTGCCATTTTAATCTGTTTTTTATTCCTGTCTCATCCAGACGCGCATCTGGTTCTCTCCCCGGTTGCTCCATGCAAAGTAGGGAATGGCGGTCAGACGAACGTCTTTGACTTCCGGTGTCTCTTCTGTGTAGAGCGCTTCGCTTCTGTTGTACAGGGCTTTTCCGTCGACCCTGATGCCTGTCATACCGGCGAGCGGTCCTTCCGTGATCCGGTATATTTCCGCATTCGGTTCACGTGCCATTGACAGACTCTGCAAGGATGCATCCTGATTGTCCACACCTTCAAAGCAGTACACAAGAGGTCCTCGCATAAGTGCGGCTTTTCCTGCATCATCCAGCAGTTTCTGGTTTGCATAGATCCGTCTCACCGGCATTGCAAATGTAATCCGGATCTCATCTGCTTCTCCCCAGATCCGTTTCAGATACAGATAGCCCTTATCGAGCTTGTCCTCTGCATCAATCACCTCTCTGTTTAACCGAACCTCCATCCTTCTAATATAAGAGGGTATATGAATACCTATACGAAAGGCCTGCTGTGTCTTTGCCTGCACGGTATAGGACACTGCTCCTTCCCATGGATAGAGGCTCTTGACTTTGATCCTCGCCTTCTCCAGTTCTGCTTCCTGTCCCGCAAACATGTGAGAATAAATCGTATCCGGTGTCTCATCCCAGAGATAATGCCCCAGTGATGTCAGAAGACGTACCAGATTCGGAGGACAGCAGGCGCAGGTATACCATTCCGGTCTCTGCGGAAGTACATGACGAAGGCCGAAGATCTCTCCCGATATGCCGGGATTTACTTCCAGCGGGTTCACGTAGAAGAATCGTCTGCCGTCCAGCTGCATACCGCTGATTGTACCGTTGAAAAATGCACGCTCCATCACGTCGGCATACCGGCCGTCCGGATCACATTCCAGCATCCTCTTTGCGTAAAAGATGAGGCCGATGGATGCACAGGTCTCCGCATAAATCCTGTCATTGGGCAGATCATAATCCTTCGTGAAGCACTCCTGCTGCCCTGAAGAACCGATGCCGGCTGTGAGATACATCCTCTTCTGCGTAATGCTGTCCCATAAGGTGCAGCATGCCTGATACAGCTTTTCATTTCCCTGAATTCCCGCCAGGTCCGCCATTGCCGTGTACATATAGACTGCACGCACACTGTGCCCGACCGCATCCTTCTGGTTATAAACCGTATCATAGGACTGGTTGTAATACGTATCCTCCGGGTCCATTCCGAAGTGTGTCCAGTCTCTGCGGGCTGCTTCCTCCCTGAAGAAATCCGGATTTTTTCCTCTCTCTTCCAGAAAATATTCTGCCAGACGAAGATATCTCTCTTCTCCTGTCACGTGATAAAGCTTCAGCAGGCCGATTTCAATCTCCTGATGTCCCGGAATTCCGGTTTCCTTTCCCGGTCCGAAGCGCCTGTCGATGTGATCTGCCATACGCCGCATGACCTGCAGCAGTCTGTCCTTGCCGGTGCACTCATAATAAGCCGCTGCCGCTTCCATCATATGACCCGCGCAGTAAAGTTCGTGACACTCCAGCAGATTCTGCCAGCGGTGCTCCGGCTCTTTGACGGTAAAGTAGGTATTCAGATAGCCGTCATCGCACTGTGCTTTTTCGATGATTTCAATAACCCGGTCAGCTCTTTCCTCAAGCGCCGCATCGGGATGGACTGCAAGCGAATAGGCCACGCCTTCCAGCCACTTGGCCACATCGCTGTCCTGAAAGACCATCCCGTAGAATTCGCCTTCCTCAAGACCTGCTGCAATCCGGAAATTAGCCAGCGCATGACTTTTTTCAACTCCGGGAATCTCATCATTAAGGATCTTCTCCTGATAGGGGATCACAATTTCTCTCACCAGCGTCTGGATGCGACTCCAGAAGTCATCCTCTATCAGGATCTGATCCGGTGCAATCGATCTGTTCTTCTTTTTATTCATCATGTCCGATCATCCGACTGCCTTTGAATAGAATGTTGTCTGCTGCATGATCATTAGGATTTTGCAGTTTTTTGTTTTACAATTCTTCGTTCTTACTGTCCCATGATGCTGTCAATCGTGCCCTGCGCCTCTTCTGCAGCAGCTTCCGGAGAACTTTCTCCCGTGATGACCTTATTGAATGCAAGAGAGATGGCGTCAGAGATTTCCGGCCATTCCGGCAGCGGTCCTCTTGCATGAGCGTACTGCATCTCTTCTACGAACGCCTCGTATACATCGTCGCCCTTGAACTGTGTCTCGGCGATTGTGGAGTCTGCGGAGATATAACCCATTGCATTCATCATATAGAGGCAGGTATCCTTGCTTGTTGCGTACTCCAGGAATTTAATGGTTGCTTCCTCATTACCGCCTGCGATGACTGCATAGTTCTCGCCGCCGAGGCCTGTAGCCTGCTCTGCATCCTGCGGGATCGGAGCGACTGCCCACTTGACTGCTGCATTTTCTCTCATGGTCGGGATCTGCCATGTGCCGTTGATCATCATCGCAACATTTCCCGCTGAGAACTGGTTCATGGTATCGCCCTGTGTCCAGTTGATTGCTTCTGTGGTAAATGCACCTGCATCCACCAGGTCCTTCATGAATGTCAGCGCCTTGATGCCGCCTTCGGAATTGATTTCATAGGAGGTTGCTCCTGTGGACCATACCCACGGCAGGAAGTTGAAGGTGCCTTCTTCGTTCTGCAGTGCGCAGTGTGCAAAGCCGGCAACTGTATCTGTGGTGCAGGCCTTCGCTGCTGCCAGCAGTTCATCCCATGTAGTCGGCACTTCGCAGCCGGCCGCCTCCAGCATATCCGTATTGTAGAACAGAAGCAGGTCGTTGCTGCCGAACGGGACGCCGTAAAGCTTCTCATCCAGTGTGCAGGAATTAATCGGGCCTTCGTAATAATTGCTGACATCGAATCTGCCTGTCAGATCCGCAAATACGCCCATCGCCGCATAGGCTGCATGATCCGGATTATCCAGAATAACGAGATCCGGAAGTACAGCTGCTGCTGCTCCGATGGACAGCTGCTTCTTAAAGTCTGCGAACGGAACATACTTTGCCGAAACCTTGATCTCCTCCTGCGAGGAATTAAATTCTTCGATGATGTGATTCAGTGCCTGCTGGTGGCCTTCCGTCTCCCAGTAGTACCAGATTTCAACATCTCCGGCTGCCTCTGCTGCAGATGTTACACAAGCTGTTCCCATCACTGCTCCCGCTGCCAGTACAAGTCCCATCACTGCAGCTGCAAGTTTCTTCATCTTCATGCTGTAACCTCCTTTTCCTTTTGGTCAGTGTTTCCGCTCCCTGACCTCCTATTGTTATCTGATGGAGTCATTATAGTGCTTCAAAATTCTTCACAAAACTCCAGTATTCTAAAAAAAGGGGGAATTATCTAACATTCAGTATGGGGAAAATAATATCAAAGACAGTTCCTTCTCCCCTCGTACTCTGCACGTGGATCTCGTCCTTTCCTCCGCTGTATCGGTGCAGACGGAGGATTGCATTATCCAGGCCGATATGCGCTTTCTCATCATCATTGACGGACTGCCCCCTGCGGATGCGCTCCGCAATCTCTTCCGACATTCCGATGCCGTTATCCATGATTCTGATATGCAGCTTCTCCTCTTCAAGTACGATGCTGACCTCCAGGACGTACTGTTCCTGCTTGCGGTTGAATCCGTGCACCACTGCATTTTCCACAAAAGGCTGCAGCAGAAGCTTGTGAATCCGGCAGCTTCTGGCCTCCGGAGAGATATTGATCCGGTACTGCAGCTGCCCCTTCAGACGGAACTGCTGCAGATAGAGATACTTTTTCAGCCAGATTTCTTCCTCCTCGACTGTTACCAGCGCATCACTGTCATGGATGGCGTAGCGGAAGATATACCCGAGTGAGCTGATCGCATTGCTGACATCATAGGCCTCCTGATCAATGGCCATCCAGTTGATCGTGTCCAGAGTATTGTAGAGAAAGTGCGGATTAATCTGTGCCTCCAGCATCTTGATCTCGGCCTCCGCCTGGCGTTCCATCGCCTGCCGTTCCTTATCAAGCGACCTGTTCAGCCTGTCCGTCATCTCATTGAACTGTTCGATGATGGTCTCCAGCTCCAGCGGACGACGTTCATCCTGCCTGATGCGGATAGAAAGATCGCCGTCTCCGACTCTGCGCATATTCTCCGCGACACTGCCCACCGCATCTGCAAGGTCACTGACCTGACGCAGAATCATGGATACAGATATTCCCAGAAGCAGCATGCTGACTGCAAAGATCAGCACCAGCTTCCTTGTCAGCGCATTCCGGTAAGGATCCGACCATACAACATTTACCAGATCCCAGTTCAGCGTTTCGTCATGAAAGCTGTAGTATGCCGCTGCCTGTTCAAGCGGAATCGTATCAAATGCCTGCCCCAGCATCTGCTGATCCTGCGCCGAGATAATTCTTCCGTTCCGGTCCAGCAGCAGATTGGAAATGTCTGCTGTTTCCGTATCAGGCTGCAGCAGCTCATTCAGCAGACGCTCATCGACACTGATCACAACAATGCCGACTCTCTGCTCCAGATCCTTATAGTTGATGATCCGGTGCGCGATATGAAACAGGTAGATGTCTGAGCCCGCAAAGCTGGTGCCGTACTCCGTCTCATAGATGTGCATCTTATTATCTGCTGATACATCTCTGTAGAGTTCCTCCTGCGACATGCTGAAGGTTTTCATCCAGGCGTCTTCGTAACTCTGCGCCGACATATTGTTGTAGGTCACCTTCTGCCCCGAATCCGCAATAATGGTAATGGAGGAGATGTAATCCTTGGTATAAAGCAGACTTCCCATATAACGGCGCATCTGTCTGACCACGACAGGATCGCCTGAGTCCGCATTCAGCTGTTCGACCCAGGCGACCACATCGTCGTTGTAATAGATCTGATTCACGACATCCTCGTAAGCCTCAATCTGGATGTGCAGACTCTCGTCCATCTGTTCAAGATTGGTCCGGGTGAGCGTGCCTGTCGTCTCCTGCACATTTCTCACCGTATCAAAGGCCATCCAGATCCCCATGGTAAGAAGGGGGATCGTGGATGTCAGCGCAAATATCGTAATCAGTCTGGTTTTCAGACTTGCCTTTTTCTTCATACGGCAGCACACCTTACCCTTTCACGGCTCCTCTCGTCATACCGGCAATGATGTATTTCTGCATGAAGATAAAAATCAGGGCAACAGGGATAATGGTCACAATGGCAAAGGCCGACAGATAGCTCCATTTTGTGCCGTACTGCCCCAGAAAGTTGAAAATTCCCGCTGTAATCGGACGCTTCTTCTGATCCAGAATAAACGTCATGCCGTAAGCCAGATCTCCCCACGCATACAGGAAGGAGAAGATTGCGCATACCATAATGCCCGGCCTTGTAATCGGCACCATGATCCGGAAAAAGGCACCGAATCTCGAGCAGCCGTCGATGTAGCCCGCTTCCTCCAGATCCCGCGGTATAGCCGCGAAGTAGTTCTTCAGGATCAGCACGGAAAACGGTATACCGATCGTCGCATCCGCCAGAATGGCACTGCCCCAGGTGTTATAGAGATGTATATTCCGGAACATGATAAACATCGGCGTAAGAAGGACCGACACCGGCAGCATCTGTGTGACCAGGAATCCCAGCAGCATCGCATTGCGGCCCTTAAAATGATACTGGGCAATTCCGTATGCCGCAGGTACAGAGAGCACAACGGATATTCCCATCGCCGCAAAGGAGATACAGAAGCTGTTCAGGAACGACCGGAACATATTGAAGTCTCCGATCTCCACCTGTGCCGCATAGGACTTCAGGTTCAGCACATGCGGATAAAATGTCGGCGGATTCGCAAAAATCTCCGTTTCTGTCTTCAGCGAGGTGTTCAGAATCCAGAAAATCGGAAACAGCAGGATACTGAGGATCAGCAGGGACATGATGCACAGAAAAATATTTGCCCCGAGCTCAACCTTCTTCTCTTCACGCTCTTTGATTTCTTTTTTCGTGTTCTCAGCCATTCTGTGCCTCCCCTCGCATCATGATCCTCAGATACAGGACTCCTACACAAAACAGCAGCAGGAGCAGTACATTCGCCGCAGCTGAGCCTTTCGAGTAGTTGAACAGATCAAAGGACAATTTATAGGAATAGGTTGACAGCAGGTGGGTGGAATTGACCGGCCCGCCGTTCGTCATGACATAGACCAGATCATAAACTTTGAAGGTATAGATAAAGCCGAGAACAAGTACCGATTCGATCGTATTCCTCATCAGCGGCACCGTGATCTTCCAGAAGATAGCCCTGCGGCCGGCACCGTCGATCGCCGCACTTTCATACACCTCCTGAGGGATGGTTGTAAGACCTGCGGAGATCAGAATCATGTTGAAAGGAATACCGATCCAGATATTGGCAATGATCACGCAGATCATCGCCGTTTTGGGATTTGTCAGCCACTCGACATTTTTCCCGATCAGACCCAGAAGCCGCAGAATGTAATTGATCACACCGATATCGGTTGCAAACAGCAGCTTAAAGATCAGAGCCGTCACCGTCATCGGAATCATCCACGGAATCATCAGAAGTCCTCTGACAGGTTTTGAAAGTGAAAAATGCTTATTGAAAAACAGGGCAAGGGCAAATCCGATGATAAACTGGAATACCAGACAGCCTATGGTGAAGATGATGGTATTCAAAATGGATCTTCTGAATACCTCATCCTGAAACAGGACAATATAATTCTCCCAGCCGACAAACTGTTTGGTTCCTCTGACCAGATTTTTCACAGTGACATTCTGAAAACTCAGAATGAAGTTGCTCACGATGGGATAGCCTACAAAAACCAGCATATAGAGCGCGGCAGGCAGTGTAAAAAGCAGTCCGAAATTCTGGTAGCGGAAAAATCGCTTCACCTTCTGCATACAAAATGTCCTCCTTCCTTCATCCTTCCTTCATCA
>JAUNAG010000164.1 GCA_030527685.1 Lachnospiraceae bacterium
ACCTGTGGATCATTTTTTGTATTAAGTGTGCAACTTCATTTTACAATCGGCGAACTGAAAACATTTTCATATTTTTCTGCAATTCTTCGTTCTTCGATCCTGTCCGCGGTCGTTTACTGTTTTTGAGCGTGTGCTTTCTCCGCCGCTCTGACAACATGCTCCAGAAGAACGGATGTGGTAACTGCTCCGACACCGCCCGGAACCGGTGTAAAAGAATCCACCAGCGGTTCAATTTCATCGGCAGCCGCATCCCCTGTGATGCCGCCTCTGCCGTCATTCTTCTTCGGATCCCAGTTCACCGATACATCAATCACAACCTGTCCGGGACGAACGAAGTCCTTTGTCAGACTTCCCGCAGCACCTGCCGCACTGACGATGATATCCGCTGCCTGCGCAATCGCAGCCAGACCGACTGTTCTGGTATGGCAGATCGTGACGGTTGCATTTTCCTTTAAAAGCATCATGGAAACCGGCTTTCCGACCACAAGAGAGCGTCCGATCACGCAGATATTTTTTCCGGTCAGTTCAATGTCATAATGCTTCAGAATTCTGATAACGGCTTCCGGCGTACACGGCGGATAGCCCAGATCCTTTCCGGCATATACGCCGGCATTGCTCAGATCCGTCATACAGTCCACATCCTTTTCCGGAAACAGACTGTTGCAGATCTCCTCTTCTTCTTTTCGAAGTGCACCGGGAAGCGGTCTGAACAGCAGCACGCCGTGAACGGCCGGATTCTCATTCAGTGCCCGAATGCCTCTGATCAGTTCATCTTTTGTGACTGTTTCGGGGAATACCGTCACCTGTGTCTGTACGCCCAGAGTCTCTGCTCTTTTCAGCGCTCCTCTTTCGTAAGAAAGCGCTGCGGCATCCTCACCGCAGCGGACAATTGCAAGTGTCGGATGAACACCCTCGCTTTTCAGTTTCTCGCAGCGTGCTGTCACTTCCTGATTCAGTGCAGCATTTACTTCTTTACCAAGCAGCAGCCTTGCCATTGTTGTGATCCTTTCTTTCTGACCTTATGCCGCGGGTCTTTTGCCCTCGTTTTCTATAAAAGACCGATTGCTCCGTACTTCGTACTCCCGCAATCGCTGATCTGTATTCGCAAATCGCCCTGTCGCCTACGCTCCATGGCTTTTTTGCTCATACAGGTCAGCCCGCGCTATGCCCATGACTTCGTTCATGCAAGCATGACTCCGTCATGGTCGCACCGCGGGTCTTTTATAGTATAAAGCTGTCTCTGACCCTCTGATAGATGCGGTCTGCCCTGCCCTCGTATTCGAACAGCAGGCGGTCGCATCTTGCGTTGATTTCTTCTGCCTTGTCTCTGTCCTTCAGGGATTTCGTATTGATCAGAATACTTAGGGACGCTGCCTGCATGGCTGCCTTCAGGCAGACTGCTCCGCAGGCTGCGTCTGATACTGCCAGCTTCGGTCCGTCTTTGGCGAAGCTCTCCATGCAGAGCAGCGCTTCGCTGCAGAGTTCCATAATCCGGATCGGGACATCGCAGGCCGCAAGGCTTGCCTCTTCCATAGTCTGTTCTCTGGTCGGATCGTCTTTCGGAATACTGTATGCGTGTGCGAGCGGCAGAAATCCTTCTGCATCTGCTTTCACCTGATCCAGGAGCTCATTCTGCAGCTTTGTGCACTGCTCCATCAGGCTGCGCATCTTTTCCTCGACATCCGCGTATCGTTTTTTGCCGACTGTAAGGCTGCCGACCATATTTCCGAGTGCTGCGCCGACTGCACCGACAAGTGCAGCCGCACCGCCGCCTCCGGGAGTCGGTTCCGGAGACGCGAGCACTTCTACAAATTCACGGCACGTTCTTTTCGTACAATCTTCCATCGTTTTCCTTCTCCGCGCTGCTCATTCTTTCGGGCATACACGGATCTTTTGTTTTTTGTCTATCAGAAAAGTCCGGTGATTACACCGTTGTCATCTACATCAATCCTCTCAGCAGCCGGTACCTTCGGCAGACCCGGCATTGTCATAATCTCTCCTGTCAGGACAACAAGGAAACCTGCTCCGGCTGATACCTTGACATTGCGCACGGTCAGTGTGAAATCCTTCGGAGCGCCGAGTCTGGACGCATCGTCCGTGAAGGAATACTGTGTCTTTGCCATGCAGACCGGAAGCTTGTCGAAACCGAGCGCTGTCAGCTGTGCAATCTGCTTCTTCGCAGCCGGTACGTACTCCACGCGGCTTCCGCCGTAGATCTTTGTGACGATTGCGGCAATCTTCTCTTCGATTGTCTGATCCAGATCATAAGCATATGCAAAGTCCTCATTGGAGGTCTCGCAGAGTCTCATGACTTCTTCTGCCAGTGTGATTCCGCCTTCGCCGCCCTTTGCCCAAACTTCGGAAAGAGCAACATTGACACCAAGCTCCTTGCAGCGTGTCTCGATCAGAGCAAGCTCCGCCTCTGTGTCCTGCGGGAAGCGGTTGATTGCGACGACGCACGGCAGATGATAGACATTGGTGATATTCTCAATGTGCTTCAGAAGGTTCGGAAGACCCTTCTCGAGAGCCTCCAGATTCTCCTTGCCGGTCTCTGTCTTCGGCACACCGCCGTTATACTTCAGTGCACGTGCTGTTGCTACCAGAACCACGCAGGAGGGCTTCAGACCTGCCATACGGCACTTGATATCAAGGAATTTCTCTGCACCGAGATCGGCTCCGAAACCTGCCTCTGTGATGGCATAATCGGAGAGCTTCAGTGCCATACGTGTTGCCTGTACTGTATTGCAGCCGTGAGCGATATTGGCGAAGGGTCCGCCGTGTACAAATGCCGGTGTATGCTCAAGAGTCTGAACAAGATTCGGCTTCAGTGCGTCCTTCAGCAGAGCTGCCATTGCACCCTCTGCGTGCAGATCTCCGGCTGTAACCGGCTTCTGCTCTGACGGCTTGCCGTAGGTATAACCGATGACGATCTTTGCAAGGCGTGCCTTCAGATCTGCGATGTCGCTTGCCAGACAGAGAACTGCCATAACCTCGGAAGCAACTGTGATATCAAAGCCGTCCTCACGCGGCATACCGTTTGTACGTCCGCCGAGACCGTCCGTGACGTTGCGCAGCTGACGGTCGTTCATGTCCACGCAGCGCTTCCAGGTAATCTTGCGCGGATCGATCTGCAGCTCGTTGCCCTGGAAGATATGATTGTCAATCATAGCGGCAAGCAGATTGTTTGCTGCACCGATTGCATGAAAATCTCCTGTAAAATGCAGGTTGATGTCCTCCATCGGCACAACCTGTGCGTAGCCGCCGCCGGCAGCTCCGCCCTTCACACCGAAGACCGGTCCGAGAGACGGCTCACGGAGTGCAACGGAGACGCTTGCGCCGAGACGCTTCATGGCATCTGCAAGTCCGACTGTTGTGGTGGTCTTGCCCTCACCTGCCGGAGTCGGATTGATTGCTGTAACCAGAATCAGCTTGCCGTCCGGACGATCTGATTCCTTTAAGAGATTGTAGTCTACCTTTGCCTTGTACTTTCCGTACTGCTCAAGATATTCTTCTCCGATTCCCGCTGCCTTCGCAATTTCGGTAATCGGCAGCATCTCTGCAGCCTGTGCAATTTCAATATCGGTCTTAAAATCTCCCATGGTTCATTCCTCCTGTTTTACAGATCCATGATACCTGACTCTCTGACAATTCGCGCAACAGTTTCTGATTTATTTAGAGCATAGAGGTGAATACCGTCTATGCCGAGTGCCCTGTAAGCATCAATCTGACGGATCGTATATTCGAT
>JAUNAG010000043.1:0-12900 GCA_030527685.1 Lachnospiraceae bacterium
TTAGGAATTTTCGAGTTTTATGTGTTTCACTGTTCAGTTATCAAAGTGCTTTTTTTGTTTTTCGCTTGTTTTATTTCGCAAGCGCAAGTGATATATTAGCACACTGCTTAGCGGCCGTCAACCACTTTTTTTATTTTCTTTTCAAAACTTTTTTCAAAGTTTTGAAAGAACGGAGAAGGGGGGATTTGAACCCCCGCATCGCTTTCGCGATCTACACCCTTAGCAGGGGCGCCTCTTCGGCCACTTGAGTACTTCTCCATGTCCGAAACCCCAATCCAACAGTGGTATCGCGCATCTCTGCGGTTCGCCCACCTTCTAATTGGCCTGCAAACCTCGCGGTTCTACAGTTTTTTGCACTCGTCCTGAGCACTTGCTTATTATATCCATGGTCATTTGCATTGTCAACAACTTTTTTAAAGAAAATTGAGCTTCGTGATCACCTTCAGGCTGTCTCAGCCTTCTGTGATCACGAAGCTCCTCTATATTTTGTCTTATGATATTTATTTATTCCTACATCTGGTAGAAAATAAGTTTTCAGCTGTTTTAAGATTCTCTGAAATTATTTTCTGACAAGCTTGATTTCAATCGCTTCTACCCGAAGACTCTGACCTGTTGTACCTGCTGTACCGCCATTCTTTGTCCATGCCATCCATCCGTTTCTGGCTGTGTGCGCACGGTAAACAATATCATAGTGTTTTGCAAGTTCACCTGTCAGTTTGATCTGTAATGCCTCGATCCGGATATTCTTTCCTGTAATTCCGGCATTCTGTCCTTTGGTCTTCCATGGCATCCATCCCTGTCCCTGCATATGTACACGGTATGTAATACTTCCCGCATACGGCATATTGCTGAGATTAATGAGGATTCCTTCTACCTGTTTTGCCTGTCCGACTGTACCGGATGTCTTTCCGTTCTTTACAGCTGCTGTCCATCCGATCTTCTGTACATAAGTCTTATAAGATACTGTCGGCAGCTTACCGTTTACTGTCTCTGCTTTCTTCTGCGCTGCATATTTCTCCCACTTTGCCGGGGTAATTGTATCAGTCACAAAATATTTAATACCGTTCTTATAGCACTTGTACATCCAGGAAAGATCATTTACAAACCATGCACAGCCTGTAATGTTTTTATGCTTTTTCAGATCTGCATAGCCTTTACTGTTCAGATTTCCCGAATAAATATTCAACAAGCTGACTCCGGTGCCTGAGTAAGCAGCAATTGTTTTCTTTACTGCCTCTCCGCCGTAGTTCACTCCCATGATGATTGCATTTGCATTTACCTGACGAAGCTTTTTTGCACTTTTAGCATCTGTCATGTAAATCAGCTTGCTGTAAAACGAATATTTCCTGCAGAGATTATCAAACTTCTTATAGTTCTTAATTCCCTTCAGATGAATCACCGGGATCATCTTCTTATTCTTGCAGATTTCCAGTGTTTCCTTCAGAGTCGGAATCCTGTAGACAACCTTTGCAGGGTTTCCTTTTCCTGTATCAATCCGAAGAGCTTTGATCTGCTTGTCTGTCTTGTTCTGAATCTTGCCCTTCCCGTTTGTTGTTCGGTCAACAGTCAGGTCATGCATCATGAAAAAACTGCCGTCCTTGCTCTCCTGCACATCACACTCAATGTACTTGAAGCCGGCTTTTGCAGCATCTTTATAGGCCTGCGCCGTGTTCTCAGGTGCATTTACCGTATAGCCTCTATGCGCGACCGGTTCAGATCCCGTCGCTGCATTGGCGGATACAGCACCAAAGAGAAGCATGGCAGTGACTGCCAGCAGATGAAGAAGACCTGTTTGTCGTCTTCGTCCTTTATTCTTTTTGATCATGTATTGTTCTCCGTCTGGTTATCCAGTTTTTTGCAAAATTATTACATTTTTATTAATATAGCATGCTTCCATCCGGTAAAGCAATGCTATTTTGTTGTGTCAAACTTTTTTCACAAACTGACACTATTGCCAATTTTTTCAGAATCTACTATACTGTTCTGGTGTAATGCGGATATAGTTCATCGGTAGAACACGTGCTTCCCAAGCATGAAAGGTGGGTTCGATTCCCATTATCCGCTCTTTTTTTATGCCACTGTTTTTACGGATATTGCAAAAGGTCATGAATTGAACCGTACTGTGTTCGCATTCATGACCTTTTTCTTTTCTCAGTATCCGAGACTTTCATTGACCAGAATCACTTCTGTCTCCTGCCCCATCATCGGTATTTCCGTTACAAGAAAACTTCTGCAGATTCTCTCCGGGCTGCTGCAGTCATAGCATCTGTCTGCCTTTACGGCACACGGTGTTTTGACATGCAGTCTCTGCGCGTTCTTCGGAGCTGCAATATTTCTCGCACGCCACATAGCCATTTCAAAAGTTTCCTCAATCTTGTTGGCACTTACGACATAATATACCTTCTTATGGCCGAAGACAGTCGAAGCCAGTCTGTTTCCTGTTCCGTCAATATTGATCATACGTCCGTCTGCACTCATTCCGTTTACGGTCGAGACATAGACTTCCGTCATCATTGCCTTCTCTCTTAGGGCAAATGCACCGTACTCCGCGACCTGTTCCGGCTGATTATGCCACCAGACCTCATTATGACGGCTCAGGAGCTCGTAAAGCCCCATCTCCTTCAGGGAAACCGATCCTCCGAAAGCAACCGTTGTCCTGTCGATCTGCTGATCCAGATAGGCCGCTGCCTCCGCTGCTGTCTCAAAACACTTCACCTGAAAACGTCTGTTCTCCAGATTTTCTTTTACTCTGTTTAAATCCATCCTGCCTTCACTTTCACAAAACCGCCGTATCCGATAACTTTGGTACGGCGGTTTCATCTGTTTATCTTTAGTTTTCTTCCTGCTCTTCTGCCTCAGACAGGTTTTCTTCCTGTTCGGCGTTTTCAGAAGTCTCTGTCAGCTGTTCCTCTGCCTGAACATCACTGCCCTCTTCCGAAACCTCTTCTGCAGCTTCCTTTGTATCTTCCTCATCATCTGCCAGGACCTTTGTGAAGCTTGCTACCTTCACGCCGTCCTTAAGATCCATGATCTTGACACCTGTTGTATTTCTGCCCGTGACAGAGATACTGCTGCAGCTTGTACGGATCATGACACCTTCATTGGTGATCAGCAGAATCTCATCCTCCGTCGATACAGCTCTTGCACCGACAAGCGGACCTGATTTTTCTGTAATCTTGTAGCACTTCAGACCGAGACCGCCTCTGTACTGCACCTTGAATTCATCCAGTGCCGTCAGCTTGCCGATACCGTTCTCGGAGATAAAGAGAATATGCGTGCCCTGCTTCTCCGTGATCATATTGACCACTTCATCGCCCTCAGCCAGCTTCATGCCGCGGACACCGGCCGCACTGCGGCCCATCGGGCGCACATCGCCGACGTTGAAGCGGATACACATACCCATGCGGGAAACAAGCAGCATATCCTGCTCGGAATCATCCCACTTTACTTCAATCAGCTCATCATCCTCTGCCAGTGAAATAGCAGCGATGCCCTTTTTCATTATATTGTCAAATGCAGCCATCGGCGTACGCTTCACCACACCGCGCTTTGTTGCCATGACAAGAGACTTCTCATGGTCAAACTCACGGATCGGCAGCACAGTTGTGACATGCTCTTCCGGCTGCAGCATCAGCAGATTGACAAGAGCTGTTCCTCTTGCTGTTCTGCTTGCCTCCGGAATTTCATAAGCGCGCAGCCTGTAAACCCTGCCCTTGTTTGTAAAGAACAGGATATGACTGTGATTTGTTGTCATCATGACATCAACGACAGCATCCGCCTCAAGTGTCTGCATGCCCTTGATACCGACACCTCCGCGGTTCTGTACACGGAAATTCTCAACGGTCATACGCTTGATATAGCCAAGCTGTGTTGCCGTAATGATCATTCTCTCGTCGGCAATCAGATCCTCCATGGAGATCTCGGAGGAATCAAAGACAATCTGCGTCTTTCTCTCATCCGCATACTTTTCCTTGATAACCAGCAGCTCGTCCTTAATGACACCGAGCAGCAGGTTCTTGTCAGCCAGGATTGCCTTCAGACGTTCAATTGTCTTCTGCAGTTCTGCATACTCTGCCTCGATCTTGCTTCTTTCCAGACCTGTCAGCGCACGCAGACGCATATCAACAATTGCCTGTGCCTGTACTTCATCCAGACCGAAACGGGCAATGAGTTCAGCTTTCGCAGCCTGTACATTTTCAGAACCGCGAATGATATGAATGACCTCATCGATATTATCAAGCGCAATCAGCAAGCCCTTTAAGATATGGGCACGCTCTTCTGCCTTATTGAGGTCGTACTGTGTTCTTCTTGTGACAACCTCTTCCTGGTGCTTCAGGTAGTTGACAAGAATATCACGCAGAGAAAGAACCTTCGGCTGGCCGTTGACCAGTGCAAGGTTGTTGACACCAAAGGTATCCTGAAGCTGTGTATGCTTGTACAGCTGATTCAGGATGACATTCGGATTGGCATCACGGCGTACCTCAATGCAGATCTCCATACCTTCACGGCTGGAATGATCGTTCAGACCCGTAATACCGTCAATCTTTTTATTCTTTACCAGTTCCGCAATGGATTCGATCAGTCTGGCCTTGTTGACCAGATACGGAAGCTCCGTGATCAGAATCTCAGACTTGCCGTTCGGCAGTGTCTCAATTCTGGACACGGCACGAACCGTGATCTTTCCCCTGCCTGTTCTGTAAGCTTCTTCAATTCCGCGTCTTCCGAGAATCGTAGCACCTGTCGGGAAATCCGGTCCCTTGACAATCTTCATCAGATCATCAATGGAGGTCTCCTCTTTTCCGGCAACGGAATCATCGATCATCAGAACGCAGGCATCTACTACCTCTCCGAGATTATGAGGAGGCATATTGGTAGCCATACCGACGGCAATACCTGTCGTCCCGTTAATCAGCAGATTCGGAATTCTTGCCGGCAGTACAACCGGTTCCTTTTCCGTCTCATCGAAGTTCGGAACAAAATCAACCGTGTTTTTATTGATATCGGCCAGCATTTCCATCGAAATTTTAGAAAGTCTGGCCTCTGTATAACGCATGGCGGCAGGAGAATCTCCGTCCACCGAGCCGAAATTGCCGTGACCGTCGACAAGAGGATAATGGAACGACCATTCCTGCGCCATATTGACCAGCGCACCATAGATCGAGGAGTCACCGTGCGGATGATACTTACCCATTGTGTCACCGACAATACGCGCACACTTTCTGTGCGGCTTGTCAGGACCGTTATTCAGCTCGATCATCGACCACAGTACACGTCTCTGTACCGGCTTCAGACCGTCTCGCACATCAGGAAGAGCTCTGGAGACAATGACAGACATCGCATAATCAATATACGATTTCTCCATCGTCTTCTTCAGATCAACCTCATGAATTTTGTCAAACACCTTGTCGTCCATATTTACTCCCGTCAAAAATCTGCATCAGACATCCAGATTTGTTACGTACTTTGCATTTTCCTCAATGAATTCACGGCGCGGCTCAACCTTGTCTCCCATCAGAGTGGTGAAGGTCAGATCGATTTCCGAAGCCGCATCCTCATCCATGTTGACACGCATCAGAACACGCTTTTCCGGATCCATGGTTGTCTCCCACAGCTGATCGGCATCCATCTCGCCGAGACCCTTGTAGCGCTGAATCTTATTGCCCTGGTCACGTCCGATCTCCTGCAGGATGCTGTCAAGCTCTGCATCAGAGTAGGCATACCAGACCTTCCGGTTCTTCTCGATCTTGTAGAGAGGCGGCTGCGCAAGATAGACATGGCCTGTCTTGATCAGTTCCGGCATGAATCTGTACAGGAAAGTCAGCATCAGTGTTGCAATATGCGCACCGTCAACGTCGGCATCTGTCATGATGATAATCTTGTTATATCGCAGCTTTGTGATATCAAAGTCATCATGGATACCGGTTCCGAATGCAGTGATCATAGCCTTGATTTCCGCATTGCCGTAGATTCTGTCCAGTCTTGCCTTCTCAACGTTCAGGATCTTGCCGCGAAGCGGAAGGATTGCCTGCGTTGCTCTGGATCTTGCGGTCTTTGCAGAACCGCCCGCGGAATCACCCTCGACGATAAAGATCTCGCAGTTTTCCGGATTCTTGTCTGTACAGTCAGCAAGCTTGCCCGGAAGAGACATTCCGTCGAGTGCATTTTTTCTTCTTGCAGTTTCTCTTGCCTTTCTGGCAGCCTCACGGGCACGCTGAGCAAGAACGGATTTTTCAACCGTTGCCTTTGCCACCCTCGGATTCTGCTCCAGGAAGATCTTCAGCTGATCGGAAACAATGGCATTCACGGCACTTCTTGCCTCTGAATTGCCAAGCTTCATCTTCGTCTGTCCCTCGAACTGAGGATCCTCGATCTTGACAGAGATGATCGCTGTCAGACCTTCACGGACGTCCTCACCTGTCAGATTCGGCTCGGAATCCTTCAGGAGCTTGTTCTTACGGGCATAATCATTAAACACCTTCGTCAGAGCGGCACGGAAGCCTTCTACATGTGTTCCGCCCTCCGGCGTTACGATGTTGTTGACGAAGCCGTAGGTATTCTCCTTATATCCGTCGTTGTGCTGCATGGACACTTCAACGAGCACACCGTTTTTCTCACCCTCGCAATAGATGACTTCCGGATACAGAGCAGATGAACTGCGGTTCAGGTACTGTACGAACTCAACAATACCGCCCTCGTAATGGAACACACGCTGCTTCGGACCATCCTCCGGTCTTTCGTCAGTAAACGTAAAGCGAAGACCCTTTGTCAGGAAAGCCATCTCTCGGAATCTCTGCTTCAGTGTCTCAAAATCAAAGTTTGTGTCCTCGAAGATCTCCCGATCCGGGAAAAATGTCACTGATGTGCCGTGCTTCTCCGGCTCACATTCACCGACGACCTTCAGCTTGTACATCGTTGCTCCGCGCTCATAGCGCTGCTGATAAATCTTTCCGTCATGGAAGATCTGAACCTCCAGCCACTCGGAAAGAGCATTGACAACAGACGCACCTACACCATGCAGACCGCCTGAGACCTTATATCCTCCGCCGCCGAACTTTCCGCCGGCATGCAGAATGGTGAAAACGACCTCAACAGCCGGAATACCTGCCTGATGATTGATTCCGACCGGAATACCTCTTCCGTTGTCCGTTACCGTAACAGAACCGTCCTTGTTGATGGTCACCGTTATATGATCGCAGGTACCGGCAAGCGCTTCATCCACGGAATTATCAACGATTTCGTAAACGAGATGATGGAGTCCGCGAATAGAGGTCGAGCCGATATACATACCCGGTCTTTTACGGACAGCTTCAAGTCCCTTCAGAATCTGGATCTGATCAGCTCCGTATTCCTGATTTTCTTCTGTAAACATGTCTGTCCTCTTTTAACTAGAATTGCAGCCCGTCGTGCGGACTCTGGTCTTTGATTGTTCCCTGTTCCACATAAAACAGCTTATCTGCCTGGAAACTGTTCTGGACGAAATCATCCAGACCCGTGCAGGTAATCAGTGTCTGTGTGTCCCGGATACTTGAAAGCAGCGCTCTCTGGCGGTCTGAATCAAGCTCCGAAAGCACATCATCCAGAAGAAGAACAGGCATCTCTCCCTTCTCCTTCTCGATCGTCACGATTTCAGCCATCTTCATGGATAAGGCAGCTGTTCTCTGCTGTCCCTGTGATCCGAATGTTCGCAGATCCATGCCGTCGGCACGGATCAGGATGTCATCTCTGTGCGGTCCTGCTCCTGTGAGCTTCATCCGCAGATCCGAATCCCTGTTTTTCAGCAGACGCTCTTCCAGCTGTCCTTTTTTTGTATTCGGCTCATAGAGCAGCTCCAGCCTCTCCTTATTGCCGGAAAGTGAAGCATGCTTCTGTGCCGCAGTCTCATTGAATTTTTTCAGAAATTCTTCTCTTGCAGCGATAATTCTCTCGCCAACCACAGAAAGCTGCAGATCCCATACATCGAGTTCTCCCATCCGGTCAGGATGATACTGAAGCTCATGAAGAAGCGCACTTCGCTGACTGAGAATTTTTGAATATGTTGTCAGGTCGTTCAGATACAGCCTGTCTATCCCTGACAAAAGCTGATCAAGAAACTTTCGGCGTGCAGCCGGCCCGTTTTTGATGATATTCAGATCCTCAGGCGAGAAAAATACCAGTGATACCAGACCGAAGATCTCAGCAGCGCGTTTGACCGGAACACCACCGAGTGCTGCTCCCTTGGCCTTATTCTTTCGCAGATGAAGATCAATCCGGTAATCAATACCGCGCCGGTCAATGAACATCCGGATGTGACTCTCTTCTTCGCCCATGCGAATCATATCCCGATCTTTTGATCCTCTGTGTGATTTTGTTGTGCCTGCCAGACACACCGCTTCAAGTATATTGGTCTTACCCTGTGCATTACTGCCGTAAAGAATATTGATTCCGCGGTCAAATTCAATTGACAGCGATCGATAATTCCGAAAATTATCCAGATCCAACGATTTAACGTACAACTAAGATCTCCGTATCCCGAAAGTTTACTTTATCCCCGTCATACAGCTTACGCCCTCTTCGGGTATCAACCTCGCCGTTTACGGAAGCTTCACCCGCGCGAATCGCCTCTTTTGCTTCAACACCGTCTTCGACGAGATTGACTGCCTTCAAAAGCTGTCCGAGCGTAATATACTCATTTCTTAAAACCAGTTTTTCCATGATTCGTCCCTTTTTAGCGTCTTTATCTGACAAAGTTGACCGGAAGAATCAGATAAACATAAGTTTCATCCTCATTCCGGATAAAGCAGGGAGCCTTGGAATTAATCATGTATAATCCGACGGACTCCTCTTCGATTACCTTCAGTGCATCACTCATGAATTTCGGATTCAAACCGATGACCATATCCGGACCCTGCTTCTCTACATCCAGTTTTTCGTTAAACGAACCCTGTGGAGTATCAAGAGACAGTTCCAGTTCTCCGCTGCGGAGATCCAGGACAATCGGTTTTTTGTCATTTTCTCTGAAGAAGATGGCAGCTCGATCCAGACATCCCTGCAGTTCCTGTCGATTAATTGTAATTTTTGTTTCGTAATCAGACGAAATCATCTGATCAACGTTGAAATATTCACCGTCGATCAGTCTTGATACCAGTCGGGTTCCCGGAATGTCGAAGATAATATAATTTTTGGACAGGTAGATCTTTGCTACTTCGTCCATCTCACCGGATAAAGTACGGGCCAGCTCAGAAAGGGTCTTTCCCGGAATAATAACGCGATGATTTCCGAAATCTTCCTTCAGTGCAACACGACGGATTGCAATTCGATGTCCGTCAAGTGCCACCATTCTGAGGATACTGCCCTTAATTTCAAAAAGTTCACCACTCATCAACTTATTGTTGTCGTTGCTGGCGATCGAAAAGATGGTCTGTGTGATCAGATTCTTCAGAGTGAACTGAGAGATGGTGATGCAGTCATCCATTTCGATATTGGGAAGTGCTGCAAATTCCTCTCCGCTCTGTCCGGCAATATTGATTTTGGTTTTTCCGCAGGTGATTTCGATATTGAAGGATTCGTCAGATCTGAAGTTAACGATCTCATCCGGCAGTCTTCTGATAATCTCGGAAAAAATCTTTGCATCTACTGCAATAGTACCGGGATCTTCTACTGTTCCGGTAACATATGTCTCAATACCGAATTCGGAATCGTTTGTTGTCAGTTTCAGTGAGTTTCCTCTTCCTTCAATCAGGATGCAGCGAAGAATCGGCATCGTTGTGTGCGCAGGTACTGCACGCAGTGCGATAGCGATACTGTTCATCAGATCTGTCTTAGATGCGATAAACTTCATGTATAGGCTCCCTTCCAGGTACGCGAATAAATATATTAATTATTAAATTCAGCAGTCTTATTCTTAAGGGCTGTGGATTCGTGAATAACCGCAAAAAATCCTTTATTTTCAAGGGTTTTCGATGTGGGATAACTCGTGGGCAGTGTGGCTGTATCTATGTGACTGCTGTGTGTACGTTTATCCCTCCACATTCCGATCAACAGCTTATCCACGTGGATTATGTTGATGGAGATATCTTTTTACGTATAATTTCGACCGCATTCTTGGTCTGTGGGTTCGTTTCCATGTCTTTTGAGATGCGATTATAGGCATTAATGACGGTCGTATGGTCCTTTTTATTGAGCTGAGAAGCAATTGTGGATAACGCATCATCTGTCATCTCGCGGCAGAGGTACATGGCAATCATACGCGGGTAGACGTATTCCTTTTTACGCTTCTGGCTGCGGATTTCACTTGTTGTCAGATTAAAATGCTCTGCAACGGCGTTAATAATGGTTTCCGATGTGACCATGCGGTTGTCATCCGGAGTAATCAGGTCGCGAAGAATTTCCTCGGCCAGCTCCAGATTAACCTCTCTTTTCTCCAGATTGGACTTTGCGCGGACACGATTCAGGCAGCCTTCCAGCTCACGGATGTTGGATTTGATATTTTTGGCAATATAATCCAGGACGGCATCATCAATATGAAGGCCGTCTGCTTCCTCTTTTTTACGGAGAATTGCCATTCTGGTTTCATAATCCGGAGAAGAAATATCGGCAATAAGACCCATCTCCAGACGGGAACGGATACGTTCTTCCAGAATATCCAGATCCTTCGGCGGTTTATCGGACGAAATAATGATCTGTTTTTTCTGACTGTACAGAGCCTCGAAGGTATGGAAGAACTCTTCCTGTGTAGATTCCTTTCCTATAATAAACTGAATATCGTCGATCAGAAGAACGTCAATATTTCTGTACTTGTCACGGAACTTGGACATGGCAGAGTTATTGCCGTTTCGGATGGAATCGATCAGTTCATTTGTAAAATCTTCGGAAGTAACATACAGAACTCTGGCATCCGGATTATTTACGAGCACATAATGTGCAATCGAATGCATAAGATGAGTTTTTCCAAGTCCCACGCCCGCATAAAGATAAAGCGGGTTGTAAATTTCACCCGGAGCTTCCGCTACTGCCTGTGATGCGGCATGGGCAAACTTGTTATTTGAACCGACGACGAAGGATTCGAAGGTATATTTCGGATTCAGACGTGCTTTTTCAAGAGCATCCCTGAGCTGGGGATCCTCCTGCGGTTTGCTGAAAGTGGCAGCCTGTTCTCTTGTAATATAATGTACGGAAAGAGTAAGGCCGGTAACGTCGCGAATCGCGTTATAAATATCCTGTGTATAACGCTTATTAATGATATTGATGGCTTTATTTCCCGCCGGAACGATTAAAGTGACTCCTTCATTGTCAGCAGAATGAATTTCAAGCGGAAGAATCCAGATATTTAATCCGACAGCCGTCAATCTGTCATTGTGTTCTTTGATCCACTCAATGATATCAGGCCATTTTTCCTGTAAGATCGATAAATTATCCATAAAGAGAAGCTACCCCATTCTTAATACATATAGATTCTTCTATAATATATGAAAGAAGGGATTTTTACAAGTGCGCTTCCCTGATAAGAAAGGCCCCTCATCTGCGTAAACGGTGGACTTCTATGTGAATTTCCTGTGTGAATAAAAATCGCTGAGAGGACATCCTGGGGATAACATGTGTTGACAAATTCCGGTACAGGCCTGAAAATGGGAGCTGTTGATAAGTGTGATTCACGTTGTCAACAGCCCGAAAATGCTGTAAATACAGGGATTTCTTTTGTAAAAGAAAAATTTATACTCACCATATACACAGTTTTCCACAGGTTATCCACAAAATGTGGATAGATGACATAATATAACCGGGAATAAGTGGATACAGGCTCTTTTCAAATTGTGGAAACAGTTCCGAAAGGCCCCGGAAAGGATTTGAACCGGTCCGGGAACTGCCCTGAAACGGCGAAAATGCAATGGTCTTTGGCACTTGACAGTTATAAGTTGTATTTCGTATAATAGTCAGGCAAATGCGTTATTATATTACGATATAGTATTTAAATTAAGAAATAAGAGGTACACAGACATGGCAGGAAAAATGACGTTCCAACCGAAGAAGCTTTCTCACAAGAGAGTACACGGTTTCCGCAGCAGAATGTCCTCAGCAAGCGGCAGAAAAGTTCTTGCAGCAAGACCACAGCAATGTGGTCTTTATTCGTATATAGAAATAATATGATGAACGGAATGAAAAAGAATACGGATTTTTCGCGTGTCTATCACTGCGGAACATCCAAAGCGGACAGAAACCTGGTGGTTTATGCTTCGGAAAGTGTAAATCACAACGGATTGTTCGGCATATCAGTATCCAAAAAAGTCGGGAACAGTGTCGTCAGACATAAAATCAAAAGAAGACTGAAAGAGATTCGACGCTTAAATAACGATTTCTTTTCTGATGATTACGATATTGTCGTGATTGCAAGAAATCGCGCGGCGGAGGCTGATTATGAAAGGCTTTCCCGTTCACTGCTGAGATTGACGGAATCCGTAACGAATCCATCGTCGGAATATCAGCAGAGCCGGTAAGAATCTCGCCCACATCCGGTGGTATTTATGATTAAAAAATTCATGATTGCTTCGATTCGCTTTTACCAGAAGTACATCTCTCCCTACAAGGGATATCACTGCCCCTACTACCCGACCTGTTCGCAGTACGGACTGGAGGCAATCCAAAAATACGGACCGCTGAAAGGCGGTCTTCTTGCTTTGTGGAGAATTCTGAGATGCAACCCGTTCTCGCACGGAGGTTATGATCCTGTTCCATGACAGGGTCTTTTTGTGATATCCGGAATTTCTACCTGTTATGAAGTCGGTGCGGGCAGTCCCGCATGGATATAGATCCGCAATAAAGCGGAAACATACAAAGGAGGAAGTAACGTGTCAATTCTGTTAACCAAAAGTTCTATGCCCATTGTCAAATGGGTGGCTGAGATTCTCGGCCTGCTGATGAATGGAA
>JAUNAG010000043.1:12910-18965 GCA_030527685.1 Lachnospiraceae bacterium
GGTCTTGCAATTATCATCTTCACAATTGTCCTTTTGATGGCAATGATGCCGCTTCAGGTCAAACAGCAGAGATTTTCAAAGCTGAATGCCATTATGCAGCCTGAGATTCAGAAGATTCAGGCAAAGTACAAGGGCAAAAAGGATCAGGTATCCCAGCAGAAGATGATGGATGAGATGAATGCCGTCTATGCAAAATACGGCGTCTCTCAGATGGGCTCCTGCGTCCAGATGCTGATTCAGCTCCCGGTTATGTTTGCTCTGTATCAGGTTATCTACAAGATTCCGGGATACATCACAATTATCGGCGATAAGATCAGACCGCTTGCATCCGATTCTGCATTTGCCGAAATTCTCGGCAAATTCGTTGCTGATCAGAACAGTGCCACACTGACAAGAAACTTTGGCAGTGGTGAAACAAACAATATTATTGATGCAATCTACGGCTTAACAACAAAGCAGTGGGCTGCACTGGAAGAAGCAGCCGGCGGCAGCTTCTCCAACCTGGGCGAGATTCAGAGCTACATCAGAAAAGCAACAAACTTCTTCAATCTGAGCATCTCCGATTCCCCGATGGATATTATCCGCAATGCATGGACAGACAAGCCGGATTTCTGGGTTGTTCTCATCCTTGCAGCAGTTGCATTCCCGCTTCTCGCATGGCTGACACAGTGGCTTACATTCAAACTGATGCCTCAGCCGGAAAGCACCGGAAGCCAGGGCAATGACACAATGAATCAGACAATGAAGTCCATGAATACCTTCATGCCGATGATGTCTGCAGTATTCTGTCTGACTCTTCCGGTCGGTGTCGGTATCTACTGGATTATGTCCGCAGTTGTCAGAGCCGTTCAGCAGTTTGTCATCAACAGAAGACTGAATAAGGAATCTGTAGAAGATATTATCAAGGCTGCACAGGAAAAGGCCAATAAGAAGCGTGCAAAGCAGGGACTTCCCCCGCAGAAGATCACAAACCAGGCTCATGTTTCTACAAGAAGCTTTGAAGTCGAGGAGAAGGCTTTTGAGGCAAGAAAGGCAAAAGCTGCTGAGAAAAATGCAGCCGCTATCGCAGAATCAACTGCCTATTATAATCAGAATGCAAAGCCGGGATCACTGGCAGCCAAGGCCAATATGGTAAAAGCATTTGACGAAAAGGGCGGAAAGAAGAAGAAATAATCGAGGTGACAAAGATGGACTACAAGAATTTTACTGCCAAGACAGTAGATGAGGCAATTACACAGGCGTGTCTGGAACTTGCTGTAACATCCGACCGTCTTGATTTTGATGTGATTCAGGAAGCTTCTTCCGGATTCTTAGGACTTCGCAGCAAGCCGGCTATCATCCGTGCACGTGTCCGTTCCGAAGAGGAAACAGAGAGCAAGCGCAAGGCAATTGAAGAAGCTGAGAAGAAGAATGCAGAGCTCTCCGCTCCGGCAGACAGCAAAAAGAAAGCTCCGGCAGCAAAGAAGCAGAACAGCGAAGCAAAGAAGAATGATGCAGCTGCTCCGGAAACAGCAGAAAACAAGGCTGACAATGCCGGTGCAAAGATCATCACAAGTGATGAAATCGAAAAGCGCGCTGCTGCTGCAGCAGAAAAGGCAAAGGCTGAAGGCCGTGAAGTAACACCGCGTGAGCCGCGTGAAGGCGGACGCCGCGAGAGACGTGAAAGAGACAGAGACGGCAGAGGCCGCAATGACCGCAGAAATCGCGATCGCAGAAACTCCCGTGAGCAGGAAGTTCCGGAAGTTCACCATGAACCGTCTAAGCCGAAGCCGGAAAGAGTCATCAAGCAGAGAACAGAAGAAGAAGCTGCAGCACTGGTGAAAGCAGCTGATGATTTCCTGAAGGATGTATTCAAGGCAATGAACCTCAATGTTGAGATCAGCATTGAATATGATCAGAAGGAAGGCGCCGTCAATTGTACCTTCAATGGCGAAGAAATGGGTCTGCTGATCGGAAAGCGCGGACAGACACTGGATTCCCTTCAGTATCTGACAAGCCTTGTTGTAAACAAGACAACAGACGAATATGTTCGTGTGAAGCTTGATACAGAGGATTATCGTTCACGCCGTTCTGACACACTTCACAACCTGGCAAGAAACATTGCCTATAAGGTTAAGAAGACACATCGTCCTGTAGCACTTGAGCCGATGAATCCGTACGAAAGACGAATCATCCATTCATCTCTGCAGAACAACAAATTCGTTGAAACCTACAGCGAAGGTGAGGAGCCGTACAGACATGTAGTCGTGGCTCCCAAGCACTGATGGGCGAGACGATCGCGGCAATTGCAAGCGGAATGACAGCTTCGGGCATCGGAATCATCCGGATTTCGGGGCCTGAAGCTTTTGCTGTTTTAGAGAGCATTTTTCTTCCGCGAACAGCTGCCGACGTACAGAATTATAAGACCAATACGATTCACTACGGCTGGATTAAAGAATATAATGGCAAATGCAGCCGTCATCAGGAGCAGAAGCTCTCGATGCAGGAGGCTGCGTCGAAAGAAGCTGTGATTGATGAGGTGCTTGTCATGATTATGCGGGCACCTCACACATATACGACAGAAGATACAGTCGAAATCGACTGCCACGGCGGTCCTTATGTTATGAAGCGCATACTGGAGGCAGTTATTGCCGCCGGCGCGCGCCCGGCAGAGCCGGGAGAATTCACAAAGAGAGCCTTCCTTGGAGGAAGAATTGATCTCTCTGAGGCAGAAGCTGTCATGGATGTCATCGGATCCCGCAGTGAGGATGCTCTGAAAAGCTCACTGATGCAGCTTTCCGGTTCTGTCCGCCGCGCAATATCCGGAATTCGAACAGTTCTGATGGATGAACTTGCCTATATAGAGGCTGCACTGGATGATCCGGAACATATGGATCTGACAGGATATCCGGAGGAACTTGCAGAAAAGCTGCAGGTTCCTGAGCAGAAACTGAAAGAGCTTGCGGCGACATTTGATGAAGGAAAGATGATCAGAAACGGTATTCTGACCGTTATCCTCGGAAAGCCGAATGCCGGTAAATCTTCTCTTCTGAATGCATTAACCGGAGAGGATCGCGCCATTGTCACAGATATTGAGGGAACAACCCGTGATATTCTGGAGGAACAGATTGAGCTTGGCGGACTTTCGCTTCGCATCATTGATACAGCCGGAATTCGTGACAATTCAGGAGATGCGATCGAACAGATCGGCATTGAAAGAGCAAGAAAATATGCGGCAGACGCGGATCTGCTGCTGGCCGTTTTTGATGCGGCTCGTCCGCTGGACGATAATGACTGCGAAATTCTGCAGATTATGCAGGGAAGAAAGGCAATTGCCATTCTGAATAAGTCCGATCTTCCGCCTGTCGTAAAAGAAGAAGAGCTGCAGAAGCTTGCCGGCGCACCCGTCGTGCGTATCTCCGCGAAAGAGCTGACCGGATTAACACAGATGGAAGAATATATCCGTAATATGTTTTTCTCCGGAAAGCTTGATTTTAATGAAGAAACAGTGATTACCAATATTCGTCACCGGGACGCGCTGATGCGTTCCGTTGAGAGCATCAGACTTGTAAGAGAAAGTATTGAAAACGGACTTCCGGAGGATTTTTATTCGATTGATCTGATGGATGCCTATCGTTCTCTCGGTGAAATCCTCGGAGAGGAAGTCAGCGATGATCTCGTGAATACAATCTTTGCAAAGTTCTGTATGGGAAAGTAACAGGAAAAGAATATGACAACAGCAGTCAGCGATGTTTTTGATGTGGTAGTAGTCGGAGCAGGTCACGCAGGTTGCGAGGCGGCTCTTGCCTGTGCGCGGCTTGGTCTGCGTACCATCATGTTTACCGTCAGTGTAGAGTCCATTGCACTGATGCCGTGTAATCCTAATATCGGCGGAAGTTCCAAAGGACATCTTGTAAGAGAGATTGATGCTCTCGGCGGCGAGATGGGAAAGAATATCGACAGAACCTTTATTCAGTCCAAGATACTGAACCGTTCCAAAGGACCGGCAGTTCACTCCCTTCGTGCACAGGCAGATAAATCTGCCTACACACTGGAGATGAGAAAGGTTGTCGAGAATCAGGATCATCTTGTTATCAGACAGCAGGAAGCAGCTGAGATTCTGACAAATAAAGACCTCCAGGAAGATCCTGCATTACAGGAGCTCCTTGAACAGACACTCAAAAGAGAGTGTAATCAGAAATATTCTGAATATTTTACAAAAAATGCGCTATTCACAGTATCCACAAAAAATCAGACGGAAAATGTGGATGACTGCACCAAAATCATCGGTGTTCGTGCGATTTCCGATGCTGTTTACTTCTCAAGAGCTGTTGTTCTGTGTACAGGTGTCTATCTGAAATCACGCTGTATCTATGGAGATGTCAGCCAGTATACAGGTCCGAACGGTCTGATGTCTGCAAATCATCTCTCCGACTCTCTTACAAAACACGGAATCTCACTGGTTCGTTTTAAGACAGGAACTCCAGCCAGAATTGATGCAAGAACCATTGACTTCTCCAAGTGTGAGATTCAGAAAGGTGATACACCGGTCGTTCCCTTCTCCTTCTCAACGGATCCGAAGGATGTTCAGATCGAGCAGGAGCCCTGCTGGATGACTTATACAAATGAAGAAACACATCGTGTAATCAGAGAAAATATTGACCGCTCTCCGCTTTATGGCGGCGTAATTCATGCGACCGGTCCGCGTTACTGCCCGTCGATTGAAGATAAGGTCATGAAATTCCCGGATAAGACACGTCACCAGGTATTTATTGAACCGGAAGGCAGATATACAAACGAGATGTACATCGATGGAATGTCGAGCTCTATGCCCGAGGATGTACAGGTTGCCATGTATCGAAGTGTTCCGGGTCTTGAGAATGCAGAAATCGTCCGCAATGCCTATGCGATTGAATATGACTGCCTGTCTCCGAAGCAGTTGAAGTCCTCTCTGGAATTCAAGAAGATCAGCGGCCTCTTCTCAGGCGGCCAGTTCAACGGAAGTTCCGGCTATGAAGAAGCTGCATCTCAGGGTCTGATTGCCGGTATCAATGCTGCAAGATACTGCCAGAAACGTGAGCCGCTTGTACTTCTTCGTTCAGAATCCTATATCGGTGTCCTGATCGATGATCTTGTGACAAAAGAAAACTTTGAGCCCTATCGCATGATGACGAGCCGTGCTGAATACAGACTTCTTCTTCGTCAGGATAATGCGGACCTCAGACTTCGCAAATACGGTTATGAGACAGGTCTGATCTCCGAAGAGGAAATGAACCGAACAGAACTGAAGCGTAAACAGATTAAAGAAGAGATCGAGCGTGTTTCAGTATTAAATATCGGCACGGGAAAAGAGGTCAATGATCTTCTTGTTTCGCTCGGCAGCACACCGCTTCCGTCAGGTGTTAAATTAACAGAGCTGATTCGTCGTCCGGAGCTTCAGTATGAACAGTTGGCACCAATTGATCCGGATCGACCGGCTCTTCCTGCAGATGTACAGGAACAGGTCAATATTGAGATCAAATACGAAGGATATATCAGACGACAGAAAAAACAGGTAGAGCAATTCGCAAAAACAGAAAGCAGACATATTCCGGTGGACCTGGATTATGATCTGGTGCCGAGTCTTCGAATCGAAGCCCGTCAGAAATTAAAGGATTTCAGACCAACCAGCATCGGACAGGCAGGTCGAATTGCAGGTGTCAGCCCGGCAGATGTATCAGTTCTTCTGGTTTATCTGAAACAGCAGGAAAATAAAAAGCGCTGATACAAAAGATATGTTGACGAGGAGATTAATTTGAATCAGAAAGAATATATCAGGGAAAAACTTCTTAAGGAGCTTGATTTATCAATTACAGACCTGCAGGCAGAGCAGCTTCTGATGTATTACACGATGATGATCGAAAAGAATAAGGTGATGAATCTGACAAGAATCACTGATTTCGAGGAAGCTGTTGACAAGCATTTTGTTGATAGTCTTGCTATTGTAAAAGTACTGGATCCGAAGCAGTTTGCAGGCTGCCGCATGATTGATCTTGGAAGCGGTGCCGGACTTCCCGGTGTTCCGATCAAGATTGTA
>JAUNAG010000165.1 GCA_030527685.1 Lachnospiraceae bacterium
TGTAAATATCGGTGTAGGTGCACTCCTTGTTCTTTGGGAGATCCTCCTGATTGTCAACTTCATCAAGCGCAAAAAAGAAGCCTGAAGGCTGAATATTGCAAAAGACTATAATTAAAAGAAGCGGGTGTCAGGAAATCCTGGCATCCGCTTCTTTTCGTATGTTTCGTTATTGAAAGAAAACGCTGCAGTTTACACTTTTCTTATGATTCAGAAGGAAGTGTTCTTCTGCGAATAATCTTAATGTAGTGGCCGACACGTTCTTCTTCGGGCGGCAGCTTCATATAGTCGCCGTAAAGCTGTGTCTGCAGGCTGTCACTGTCGGCAGGAATATTGACCTCCAGACCCTCAAACATTCCTTTCTTCGGCTTTCCGAACCATTTGCGGGGGGCCGCCTCTTTCTCTCTGTTGCGGCCAACCATGTTGCCGGCCCAGGAGGAGGTATAGAAATCATCCTTTTTCAGAATAGCTGTCAGCCTGTCGAGAAGACGATCGGAATTCAGCAGACGTCCGACAGGAATATATCTGAAGAAAGCAAGAACGGCACGCTCGTACCAGGGTCTTGCACGACGGCTGTCTACCTGTGAACGGATATTGGCAAGCTGAATCAGATAGCGGTGCAGCATAATGTTTTTAATACGCAGCAGGCGCGGAAGCGGAGCTGCCGGCAGACCGTCCAGAGGAAAGAGGTCAACCCAGACATGGGCCTTGCGCGGTGTTTCCGTCAGATGAATCTCAATCTCTGTTTCTTCATCATAAAACTGCGTAATATCAAAATGCCAGTTCGGATCGGTTGTGCGGTTGCAGATACCGTATCCTTTCGGGCGCTGCTCCGAATTCATGATTTTCAGGAACTTCTCATAATCGCGTCGAGGCATACCGATATCAATATCATCATCCCAGGGGATAAAGCCTTCATGGCGGAGAACACCGATGAGTGATCCTCCGATCATGTACCAGCGGAGATGATGTTCAGAACAGATCTGAATGAATTCGGACAGCAGCGAGGCAGTCAGCTCATGCAGAAGTTTGTTTTTATTTTCCATAACTGCGCTTTCCTTTTGCTTTTATAAAATCTGATGCATGTCTTTTCATCATAAAAAGGGCAGAAAATACTGTCAAGTCCCTTCATTTTTTGGACGAAGCATAAGACATGTGGTAAAGTGATACATAAGTGATTAAAAACGGACGGAGGATCAGGCAATGGCTCGTGATTATCTGAATATGGATCAGATCTACAAGGACTTTTTCGGAACAGCAGAAGGAGAGAACGGTCACCCGGCACAGGGAACCGGCAGCACTGCTCCGGCAGCAGCTCCGCAGACTGACGATCAGAAAGAGTCCGTCTCGGCTGAGGAGGCGCTTGCACATGCGCAGGACGCACTGCGCGAAGCGAAGGCTCTTTTCGGCGAAAACGTGAAAGAGGAGCCGGCGAAGAAGGAAGAGCCGGAAGAAGATCCGATGGAACAGCTGAATCGTCTGATCGGACTTGATTCGATCAAAAAGGACGTCACCGAGCTGATGGATTTTGTGAAAATGCAGCAGCTCCGGAAGGAACAGGGACTGAAATCCGTTCCGGTTTCTCTGCATCTGGTCTTTACCGGAAATCCGGGTACCGGAAAAACAACGGTGGCACGCATTATCGCAAAGCTTTATAAGCAGATCGGTGTTCTGAAGGAAGGCCAGCTGATTGAGGTGGACCGCTCCGGTCTTGTTGCCGGCTATGTGGGGCAGACAGCCATTAAGACAACTGAGCAGATCGAAAAAGCCATCGGCGGTGTTCTGTTCATCGATGAAGCTTATTCTCTCGCTAAGAAGGACGATGCCTTCGGAGAAGAGGCGATCGATACCATCCTGAAGGCAATGGAAGACAGACGCGATGAATTCGTTGTCATTGTGGCAGGTTATACAAAGCCGATGGAGAAATTCATCAATTCAAACCCGGGGCTGAAATCACGCTTCAACAAATATATCGAGTTCCCGGATTATTCCGTTGACGAGCTGCAGGCCATCTTTGAGATGAACTGCAAAAAATACGATTATCGAATTGATGAAGACGCAAAGAAGCATATCCGCGAGCTGATCACTGCAAAAAAGCTGGAGCGTGCGGAGAACTTTGCCAATGCCAGAGAAGTCCGCAATCTCTTTGAGTCAATCATTACAAATCAGGCACACCGTCTGGCTGCGGCAGAGAATCCTTCTGCCGAGGACCTGATGACCATTCTTATGGAAGACCTGCAGATCACAGAACAGACAGAAGCAGATTCTGCGCTCATCGCGGCACTTGAAGAAAAAACAGAAACCGAATCCCGGGTCTGATACAGCAGCCTTCGCAGCTTAAGCGGGTCTGCAGAATCAGTCATGATCCTGCCTTCTCCGCACCCTGCGGACACGGTTGATATGACGCTCAAAATCTCCGTTCCGGATGAATTCAGCCAGAACAAGCTGATCAAAAACAGGAACCGTACAGGAATAAAAACGGATTTGCTCCGCATACTGCGCACAGAGCTCCGACGGCATGATCATATAGCCGATTCGGATCGAAGGAGACAGTGTTCCGGAAAATGTATTCAGATAGAATACAGTGCGTGCGGGCTCCAGTGAAAACAGAGTGTCAGGTGTTTTGGATGAAAGAGCGAATTCTGAATCGTAGTCATCCTCAATGATGAAACCGTTTCTTTTAAGCGCCCAGTTGATATATTCCCGCCTTTTGGTAGCTGTTGCTGTCACACCGCTCGGGAAACTGTGATAGGGAGTCACATGCAGAACCTTTGCACAGCTGTCCAGCAGAGCATCGCTTTTGATTCCGTTTTTTCCCATGGAAAGCTGTTCGATCTGTACATGGTGCGATTCATAGACTCGCCGTATGATTTCATAGGACGGATTTTCGATTGCGAATATACCGGACTGCCCGAGAAGCTGCGCGAGAAGACCGTAGAGATATTCCGCTCCCGAGCCGACCAGAATCTGTTCGGGGCTTACGTGAATTCCTCTGCTTCGGCCGAGATAGGAGACGAGCGCATTTCTGAGCTCGGGAATTCCGTTATAAGGGGAGCGGACCAGAATCCGTTCATCGTATTCCGACAGAACGCGGCGCATGGTTCTGGCGAAGGTGCTGAAAGGGAAAAATTCGCCGGCAGCGGCTCTTCCACCCGGAAAATCAGATGAAATATCATCCCTTTCCGGAATCAGCAGAGGAGAGCCAGCGGCTGTCCCGGAAACTTCCGACCCGGGGAATACATTTCCCTCTTTATAGATCACATAATAACCGCTTCTCGGACGGGCTTCCAGAAAGCCCTCTTCCTCCAGAAGGGCATAGGCGTGCTCTGTTGTGATAACACTTGTTTCCGTTTCCTCTGCGAGGATGCGCTTGGATGGAAGCTTTTCTCCGGTTTTATAGTAGCCGTCCGTGATATCTTTTCTCAGCTGCTGATAGAGCTGAAGATAAGCGGGCGTGCCGGTTTCACTGTGTACGATGTATCTCATGAGACGGCCTTTCCTGGAAAATGCTGTGTCCGCATTTGCGGGCCTGCATGTATAGAAAAAAGATTTTTCCCAAAATTGCAATAACAAGTTGCACACTTTTGCTCCACACCACACCTGTGG
>JAUNAG010000166.1 GCA_030527685.1 Lachnospiraceae bacterium
ATCATGTTCGGCCTCGGATTTGTTGTCTGCGGTCTGGCGAAAAATGTCCCCATGCTGATTATTGGATTCGGTCTGATGTGCGGTCTGGGAATGGGTCTTGCTTATGGATGTACCATCAGCAACTCCGTGAAGTTTTTCCCAGACAAGAAGGGTCTGGTAGGCGGAATTGCAACGGCATCCTATGGAATCAGTTCGGTTATCGTACCTCCGATTGCCAATCGTCTGAACGATGCAGTAGGAGTAAATAATTCCTTCCTGATCATCGGAATCGTAACAGTAGTGGTCGTAGGAATCTTCTCCCTGTTCGTGGAAAAGACACCCTGCCCCAACGGTTTTGCCCCTCTCGGTTGGGAAGCACCCAGAAAGACCGTGGGTGATGCAGGCCGGAAGAGCAGTCATGAGAAGAACTGGAAAGAGATGATTTCCAGTCCCATCTTCTATGTGATGATCATCATGCTGTTCTTCGGAGGAAGCTTCGGAATGATGGCGATCTCGCAGGCATCCGGAATGGCACAGAAGATGATCGGCATGACTCCGGCAGCTGCTGCAGTGGTCGTGTCGGTACTGGCCCTGTTCAATGCGGCAGGTCGTATCGTAGCCGGCGTTCTGTCGGATAAGCTCGGACGTATCAATACGCTGACTCTGGTCTATATACTTGCGATTGTGGCACTGGGACTTCTGTTCATCTGTAAGGAAGGAAGCGTAGCGATCTTCTATGTCGGAATCTGCCTGATTGGTGTCTGCTTCGGTGCATTCATGGGAATCTACCCCGGATTTACTTCCGATAATTTCGGTGTTAAGAACAGTTCCATCAATTATGGAATCATGTTCATCGGATTCTCCGCATCCGGACTGGCAGCACCTCTGATCATCTCCAATATCTACAAGACGACCGGAGCATATCAGAAGGCATTCATTGTGGCGATCGTGATGGCAGCCGTCGGTCTGGCACTGTCCTTCATGTATCGGGCACTGGAGAAAACACATTCGTAAATTGCGGCGGTGATATACCGTTGCTGTATCATATAATTTTTATTCATCCAGAGAGAAAAGGAGATATTTATGCTGGAGAAAATCTTTAAGTTGTCTGAGAGCAAGACAACTGTGAAAACAGAGCTTCTTGCCGGACTTACAACATTCATGACGATGGCTTATATTATCGCATTGAATCCCAATCTGCTGACCGGTTTCGGAGCGGAAGGTCAGAACCTTTGGAACGCTGTCTTCATGGCAACCTGCCTGGCTTCCGCAGTAGGTATGTTTGCCATGGCATTCCTGGCGAACAAGCCCTTTGCACTGGCTCCGGGCATGGGTCTGAACAGCTTCTTTGCGGTTGTCGTTGGAAACATTGCGGCCATGACCGGAATGACCTATGTGGCATCTTTCCAGTCTGCACTTGTGATCATTCTGATCGAAGGTACGGTGTTTATCGTGCTGTCGATCCTGAATGTGCGTGAAAAGATCGTGGAATCCATTCCGCTTGGAATTCGTCTGGGAATCTCTCCGGCGATCGGTCTGATGCTGATGAACATCGGTCTTGGATCGAATGTCGGTGTCTATGCAGCAGGAAATGATTTTGCATCTCCGTTCTATGTCATGCGCGACTTCTTCGGAGCGCTGACTCCCGGTGTACTTAAGACAAATATGGGCAATGAGGGGTTCGCTCTGATGGTGCTGACGGTCATTACCATGTTTGTAGGCTTCTTTGCGATCATCGGACTGAACCGCCGCGGCGTAAAAGGTGCTGTACTTTTTGGAATGCTGATCGCTTCCGTGATCTACTGGGCCGGTGAGGCAGTGTTCCTGCACACCAATCCCTTTGCATCTCTGGCAACGGCTTCCTTTGTTCCGCCTGTTGCCGATATGGCAGAGACAACGTTCCTGAAGTTCAATTTTGCAGGTTTCGCTCAGATCGGCTGGTTTACCGCCATCACTCTGGTCATCACCTTCTGCATCATCGATATGTTTGATACCATCGGAACTCTGGTGGGAACCGCATCCCGTGCAGGAATGATCGATGCGGACGGAAACATGCCCGGCATGAAGGAGGCACTGCTGTCCGACGCAGTGGGAACCATCGCAGGTGCCTGCACCGGTACCTCCACCGTTACCACCTTCGTCGAGTCCGCTTCCGGTGTAGAAGCCGGCGGTCGTACCGGTCTGACTGCGCTCACCACCGGTGTCCTGTTCCTTGCCAGCATGTTCATTGCACCGGTTGCTGCGATCATCCCGGCTGCCGCAACTTCTTCCGCACTCATCTATGTCGGTGTTCTGATGCTGATGGGTCTGAAGAAGGTAGATTTCGATCAGATGGATCAGGTCGTTCCGGTTGGCCTTATGCTCATTGGTATGCCGATCTCCGGCTCCATTGGACATGCGATCGGTATCGGTCTAGTATCTTATACCATCATGAAGCTGTTCTCCGGCAAGGCAAAGGAAGTTTCCGCACTGACCTATGTCATTTCCGTGATCTTCCTCGTGAAATTCTTCCTGGCTGTATAAACAGCGGTGCATGCTTTGCAGGCCTTCGCATTTTAATAATGACAGACGAAAAGAGAGGGATGCCGTTTTCGGTATCCCTCTTTTTTTGCTGTGCATATCTGCAAGATACTGCTCACCCTTGACTCGGAGTACGTTTGCTATAGTCGATGGCCCAGCGCTCCAGCGCTTCCAGAACCGGGGTGAATTTCCGTCCGATTGGTGTGAGAGAATATTCCACTCTCGGGGGAACTTCCCGGTATACCTCTCTGTGAACGAGTCCGTACTGCTCAAGAAGTCTGAGTTCTTTCGTGAGATTTGCTTCCGTGACATTCGGCAGTTTGCGTCGCAATTCACTGAAGCGAAGAGTTTCACTGCTTAAAAAATAGATGATTACCATGGTCCATTTGCCGTGAACGATTTTCTGAACCTCTGCAATCGGACAGTTTTCTACGGAATCGCTGTAATCTTTCATGACTGGCTCCATTACTATCAAATTAGATAGTACCTATTAAAAAATAACGTACTTGTATAACTTGAGTGTATCAAATACAATCAGGCATGTAAATACAAATCAGAAAAAATGACGATCAGGATATTGGAGGTCTGGGTATGAAGGTTACTATTTTCGGAGCAGCAGGCGGTGTCGGCAAATGGGCATTAAAGCATGCGCTTAATAAGGGTTATGAAGTACGTGCATTTGTAAGGAATGCATCCAAAATCACAATGAAGAACGATAAGCTTACCGTAATCGAAGGCAGTATAAAAGATGAAACGGTTGTATACGACGCTGTCAAGGATGCAGATGCCGTGATCTGGTGCGTGGGAATTCCGATTGCAAGAAATTACCCTGGTATGGATTCCTATGATGGACATAAGGTGCTGTTCAAGGCAATGCAGAAAGCCGGAGTGAAACGTCTCATTGACTGGGGAACTCCGACCGTGCCTTTCAAAGCAGATAAGAAATCATTCATTACAGTTGTTCCGGGAATGATTGCGAGCGTAGCCTTGACAAAAGCCAAAAAGGAAATGCTGC
>JAUNAG010000167.1 GCA_030527685.1 Lachnospiraceae bacterium
GTTACAGTTTCAGATCTCAGTGCCGTTGTGACCGGCCTTCTGATCGGTCTCAATATGCCGCCTGAAATTGCATGGTGGATTCCGGTTATCGGTTCTGTCTTCGGCATCATCGTTGTCAAGCAGCTCTACGGCGGTCTTGGCCAGAACTTCATGAACCCGGCTCTCGGTGCAAGATGTTTCCTGCTGATTTCCTTCTCAGGACAGATGACCACCTATACAGAGGGCAAAGGTTTCTCCAAGCTTGTCACAGGTCTTGGCGACGCTGCTTCCTACACATCCATGTCCGGCGCTGAAGTCGCAAAGGAAACAGTAGATGCACTTTCAGGAGCAACACCGCTGAAGTATCTGAAGGCAGGTCTGAACTTCGATCTGAAGTCACTGTTCTTCGGCAACACACTCGGCGTAATCGGTGAAGCTTCCGCATGCGCACTGCTGATCGGCGGTATCTTCCTGGTTGTCATGAAGATCATTGAGATCCGCATCCCGCTGACTTATCTGGGAAGCTTTGCAGTTCTCTGTATGCTGACAGGTGTTGTCAGAGGATATTCCAACCCGCTTCTGTTCGCAGTAGAAGAACTCTGCGCAGGCGGTATCATGCTTGGTGCCTGGTTTATGGCAACAGACTATGTCACATCTCCGATTACCGAAAAAGGTCAGTATATCTTCGGTGTACTGCTCGGCGTGCTTACATGGCTGTTCCGTATCGTCAGCAGCTCCACAGCAGAGGGCGTTTCCTACGCTATCATCTTCTCGAACTGCGTAGTTCCGATGATCGAGCAGTATACACGTCCGCGTGCCTTCGGTGTTCCGAAGCCTGAGAAAAAATCGAAGGAGGACAAGGCATGAGCGCAGCAAAGAAGAAAACAACATCTGCACATGATACAATGATTCTCACAATCATTACGATTGTGGCCGGACTTCTTCTGGGTCTTGTACATGCAGTGACAGCAGGCCCGATTGCGGTACAGAAAGAAGCAACAAAGAATGCAACCATGCAGGCTGTATTCGCAGATGCGGCAAACTTTGAAGAAGTAACAGACTACGATGCAGACGCACTTGCAGCAGCACTTCTTGAGAACGGTCTGACAAAGACACAGGTCAAGGGTATCTACAAGGCATTTGCTGAAAATGCTGACGAGCTCGGCTACGTTGTGGATGCACTCAGCAAGGAAGGCTACGGCGGTGAGGTTGAAATCATGGCCGGCGTCCGCAAGGCTGAAGGCAGCTACACAGTCAACAACATCTCCTTCCTGGCTCTCTCTGAGACAGCAGGTATGGGTATGAAGGCAAAGGATGCCGACTTCCTCAACCAGTTCATCGATCTGGACGGAAACCAGCTTGTAAAGTACGCACTTTCCGGAAAGTCCGCTTCTAACGAAGTTGATGTTATCAGCGGCTGTACGGTTACAACCAATGCGGTTGTGAAGGCACTTAATGCCGCACTGACTGCTGCATATTCTGTGGAAGGAGGAGAATAAAGATGAGCCTTAGAAAAGATTCACCGGCTGAGCGTCTCTGGAACGGTATTTACACAGAAAATCCGGTATTCTGCCTCGTTCTCGGTATGTGCCCGACACTGGCTACCACAACTTCTGCCATGAATGCAATCGGTATGGGCCTTTCCACAACGGTCATTCTGGCACTTTCCAACCTGATTATCTCTCTGCTTCGCAATGTTATTCCGAACAGAGTCAGAATTCCGTCCTACATCGTTGTCATCGCATCTTTCGTTACGATCTGCGACTTCCTGATGCAGGGCTACACACCGGCACTTTACGAAAGCCTCGGAATCTACATTCCGCTGATCGTCGTAAACTGCATCATCATGGGCCGTGCCGAGGCTTATGCAGGCAAGAAGGGACCGGTTTCCTCTCTGTTTGACGGTATCGGTATGGGCATCGGTTTCACAATTGCAATTCTGTTCATTGCCTCTGTCCGCGAGATCATCGGTGCCGGCACATGGTTCGGCATGAAGGTCACAACAGCAGGCTATGTTCCGGTTAACATCTTCGTTCTTGCACCGGGCGCTTTCCTTGTACTCGCTTTCTTCGTAGCGATCATGAACAAGCTCCACATCGGCGCAGGACGCAGAACAGGCTGGGATCCGACTGAAAACGGCTGCGGCGACTGCATGGCTTGCTCCAAGTGCGGCGTATGCGGCGGCAAACCGGAAGCTGCCGGAAACGGAAAGGAGGCATAATCGATGGAACTGATCATGATTGCGATTACAGCATCGCTGATTAACAACGTAGTATTAAGCCAGTTCCTCGGAATCTGCGCTTTCCTCGGTGTTTCCGGAAAGGCAAAGACTTCGAACGGCATGGGCATGGCGCTGACCTTCGTCCTGACGCTGTCCTCACTGGTCTGCGGCATTCTCTACAAGTTCATCCTTGTACCGCTGAATGTTCCGTATCTGAAGACCATTGTCTTCATTCTCGTCGTAGCTGCTCTTGTACAGTTCGTTGAGATGTTTCTGAAGAAGTTTGCCAAGTCACTGTACGATGCACTTGGTATTTATCTTCCGCTGATTACAACAAACTGCGCAGTTCTCGGTGTTGCTCTTCTGAACGTTCAGAATGAGTACAGCATCCTGACAGGCACAATCTACGGCCTGGCAACTGCACTCGGTTTCTGGTTTGCAATGCTGATTCTTGCTTTCATCCGCGAAAAGATGGAGTACAACGAGATTCCTGCCGCATTCAAGGGCTTCCCGATCGTTATGGTAACGGCAGCTCTGATGTCCATTGCATTTACCGGATTCTCTGCACTTAAGTAAGAAACTGCTGGAATCGTATTCGGAGGATAAAAACTATGTCAACAACAGCAATTATTATAGCGGCTGTCGTCATTGGCGGTGTCGGCCTCTTTGTCGGTTTATTCCTCGGATTTGCCGGCAAGGCGTTTGCAGTACCGGTTGATGAGAGAGTTGAGGCGATCCGCGAATGCCTCCCGGGTGCAAACTGCGGTGCCTGCGGATTTGCAGGTTGTGATGCACTTGCAGGAGCCATTGCAAAGGGCGAAGCTCCGGTAACCGCCTGCGTAGTCGGCCAGAAGCCTGTAGCTGAGCAGATCGCTGCAGTCATGGGCCAGACAGCCGGTGATATGGAGAAGAAGGTCGCATTCGTCAGATGTACAGGCGACTGCGAGATGACAACTGAGAACTATGAGTACTCCGGCACAAAGATGTGCAAGATGGTGAAGTTTGCTCCGGCCGGCGGCCCGAAATCCTGCCGCTACGGCTGCACAGGCTTCGGTGACTGCGTTGCAGTCTGCGAGTATGATGCCATCCACATCGTACGCGGAATCGCTCAGGTTGATGAAGAAAAGTGCATGGACTGCAAGAAGTGTATGACAGCATGTCCGAAGGGCCTGATTATCGAGGTTCCGTACGGCCGCGCTTCACACATTGCCTGCGTCAACCCGGAGAAGGGCAAGCCTGTTATGTCTAACTGCAAGAAGGGCTGCATCTCC
>JAUNAG010000168.1 GCA_030527685.1 Lachnospiraceae bacterium
TTCCTGAAGTGGGCGTATGATGCGTGGCCGAAGGATCCGCTCTGTGATAATGCACATGCGTATTTTGAGTCAGGCGATATGTTTTTCGTATATCCCGGCGATTATGAACAGGAAAAGACCGGGGTGAGAACGTCACCCAGATTCGAGATGCTTGCGGAGGCAATCCGAGATGTGACAAAATTGCGGCAGATTGCAAGAAGCAGTCATCGACTCTCCGCCTCTGTGGAAGAGCTGCTTGGAAGTGTGAAGTATTTCTATGGAACAGGAATCAATAACGGAGTTGGAAGCGCCGGATTCCTTTCCGGGGAAGAGACGGTAAAGCAGGCGCTCGCAGAGGAAGTAAGGCGGCTTCATAGTGAGGCAGAGAAAATCGCACGACTCTATGAGAAGGAAATGCAGGAAAAAGAGTTCATGAATCGGATCGGCCTTTCCTCCGCCGCGCAGGAACAGGTGCTTTCCTTTGAAATCAGCGATGAAAGCTATGCAGAATGGAAAGAACTGTGCTATCGGCACAAAGACCTGTTTCGGGAAAAAATAGCGAAGGAAACAAACAGTGCGCTTACCATTCTTTGTCTTTATGTGCGCTTTGCAATGGATCTGAAGAGTGAATATCAGGCAAGGGAAATCTCGGATCAGATTTATTACGATACGTTCACGGATATCGCGATCTGGTGCAGCTCCTGTGAAAAGAAAACCGGCAGCGCCGGGCTCGAAGACTGGGAGTGGATTCGCATTCATCTGACTATGGGGCTGTTCCGGCTGGGGCGCTTACAGTATGAGCCGGAGACAAACGGAACAGTCATACATGTTCATGTTCCGGAAGGTGACCATTTGACAACGGAAAGCTGTGAAGCATCCTTTGCTCTTGCGGATCGGTTTTTTGATGACCGTTATACAAGATATGACTGCTCCTCATGGCTGTTGTCGGAACATTTGAAGGAATGTCTGCCGCCGGACAGCGGCATTATGCAGTTCCAGGGATGCTGGGAGCAGATCGAGCTCAGCCTTCATTCAAGACAGGCGGAAGAACGCATTTACGGCACACTCCTCGATGATGCATCGGGCTACGAAGAGAGTACCTCGTTACAGCGGCGTATGAAAACATATCTGCTTGCGAACGGAAATCCGGGGATCGGTTATGGCATCAGAGAACGGAAGGGGGAGAAGCAATCGCATGAGTGATCAAAAGATATTCGAGGTATTGAAGCAATTCCGGACGGAGGGTGTGTTAAAGGAAGTTCGCCCATATGGAAACGGACACATCAATCAGACTTTTCTTGTCGTAAATACAGTGGGAGACGGTGTTCACCGCTATATTTTGCAAAAGATTAACCGGAATGTGTTTCGGAATCCGGATCAGCTGATGGAAAATATCATTTGCGTTACCGATCACATGAAATATGAGATTGAAAAAAACGGCGGTGATCCGGAGCGGGAAACATTGACTCTGATCTCATGCAGGGACGGGAAGCGCTATTATGTCATCGAAGAACGTGAGTACTATCGGATGTACGAATTTGTAGAAGACAGTATTTGCCTTGAGCAGGCAGAGAAACCGGAGCAGTTCTACGAGAGTGCGCTGGCATTTGGCAAGTTTCAGGGACGAATGACTTCCTTTGACGCAGGCAAACTTCATGAGGTCATTCCGAACTTTCATCATACGCCGATGAGATATGATGCGCTGCAGAGAGCAGCAGAGTTGGATGCACTGCAAAGAGCGTCTGAGGTTCGTGAAGAATTGTCCTTCATAGAATCGGTAAAAGATCGCATCTTTTATTGTCAGAGACAGTTGGAAGGCGGCAGGATTCCGATACGCGTCACACACAATGATACGAAATTAAATAATGTACTTATGGATGCAGTGACAGGAAAAAGCAAATGCGTGATTGATTTAGACACGGTCATGCCGGGAATCTCCGTGTTCGATTTCGGAGATTCGATTCGGTTTGGTGCGAATGCAGCGCCGGAGGATGAAACCGACCTGTCAAAGGTGTATCTGGATACGACGCTTTACGAAGCGTATCGAGAAGGGTATTTGGAAGGCTGCGCAGGAAGACTGACCGTGCGGGAGGTGGAATTGCTTCCGCACGGAGCATTGACAATGACTTTCGAGTGCGGTATGCGTTTCCTTACGGATTATTTGGAGGGAGACGTCTATTTCAAGACAAACCATGCGGCGCATAATCTGGAACGTGCAAGATGCCAGTTTGCTTTGGCAAAGGATATGCTGCTGAAATGGGATCAAATGCGATAGAAAACTGCAGGGTATAAGGAAGGCGTAATGTTGACGATTGTAAAAGCAAGGGATTATGCAGATATGAGTCGGAAAGCAGCAAATATCATTTCCGCCCAGATTATCATGAAACCGAATTGCGTGCTGGGGATTCGCTCGATCATGCAGGCAAAGCGTATTCTTGTTGTTGCCAGCGGGACGGATAAAGCGGAAGCTGTTAAAGCAGCGTTCTTCGGGCCGGTAACATCACAGGTTCCGGGTTCGATTCTGCAAATGCATTCGGACGTTACGTTGATTGCAGACGAGGAAGCGATTCAGACGCTTGCTGCTTATGAACTGAGCGTCGGAGTGACTTCAATTGCGCCTGCTACGATGACGCTGCCGATCGAAGAACTGAAAAAGATATTGGCAAATGCAGCGTTTTATCAGAAAGGGGATCATTCCGGAGCCAGTTTGGTCGGAATCAATATGGAAGGACCCTTTATCAGCCCGCGATGATTCGCCTGGCCTTTGACCTGTTCGGACCGGAGCGAATCATTCTGATCAGTGACAGTATGCGGGCGACCGGAATGGAGGACGGCAGATATACATTGGGTGGACTGAATGTGACGGTAAAAGGCAGATATGCAACCCTTACAGAGGGCGGAGCATTGGCAGGCTCTGTTACCAATTTGATGGATTGCCTGCGATTTGCCGTAAAGGAAGCGAAGATTCCGCTTGAACAGGCAGTGGCATGCGCTACGGTGAATCCGGCGAAGCGACTTTCCATTTACGAAGAGCGAGGGTCCATTGAGAAAGGAAAATTTGCGGATCTTGTGCTGCTGGACCAAAATCTTGCAATTGACGGCATCATCAAAAACGGTGAAAGGGTATAGGTGAATCAAATGAGACAAGAGATAAAGGAAAAAATACAGAAAACAAATCAGAAGTATTTGAGGCTGTATTTGAAACAGGATGTGCCGGAACACCTGGAAGAACAGCTGAATGCTATCGATTGGGATTGCCTGGAACTTCTGAAACAGAACAAAACAGAAGAGAAAGTAAACTGTGAACCGCTTGCGGTCATGGAAATTGACGACATTAACGCGCAGAGACAGAAGTTTCAGGCGGCAGGGCTTCAAGCGATTGCGGAGGGCAAAATCGGCGCGGTGCTTTTGGCCGGCGGTCAGGGAACCCGTCTTGGTTTTGATCATGCTAAGGG
>JAUNAG010000169.1 GCA_030527685.1 Lachnospiraceae bacterium
GACTTCCGGTGTTTCGGTAACTTCCGGTGTCTCAGTCGGTGCTGGGGTTTCCGTCGGTGTTACTTTTGCAGCATCCTTAACAACCAGGACGCCGTCTTCTACGGCTGCTTCCTCGCCGACTTCCTCGGCGTTGTTGACGGTGACATTGCCGTCCTTATCTACACTGAACTTGATGTCTGTGGAGATGGACTCATAACCATCCGGTGTGATTGTCTCACGAAGGATGTACTCCTTACCCGGTACAAGGTCCTTGATCTCACCGACTTCATCCTTCTTGGATATCCAGCTTTCGACCTTCTGTTCCTCGCCGTTCTCGTCCTCATACAGAACTGTCAGTTCTGCACCTTCGACTTCCTCGCCGCCTTCGATGTCTGTCTTGTTCAGCCTCACGCTGACCTTCTCTTCTTCCGGTTCTTCTCCCTTCGGAAGTTCGCCGCCATTATATCTGTAGACATGGCCTTCACCGGATGAAGAGAAATCCTTTACAATATAGGTTCCGTTGTAAGAACCGCTGCTGGCTGTTACAGATGCATCCGGTGCCAGTACATGACCAATGACATTGCTTCCCGGGAATGTAGCAGATGTGATGTCCGGCATATTCCAGATGATACCGGTGCCGCTGTCACTCTGCTCTACAACACTCGGCTCGCTACCGTTATAATGCAGGTTTGGCATATTGGCTGTAGTCGGATCTGCAGAATTTACAATATTGACAACTGTACCTGTTGTAATATCACCCACAATATTGATGGTTCCGTTACTTCCTACTTCCGCAAGGTCGATGGTGACGTTCGTTCCGGCAGTGACATGATAAGTTTTTTGGCCGTCGTTGCTTGTTTCGATGCGGACACTGTCAGTTCCTGCTTTCTTCAGCGCTTTTCCTGCACCGCGGAATGCATTGAATGCAGTTCCGAAATCAAAGAATACATCGTTCGCAGAAATATACATAGCCGGGGTAAGTCCCTTACCCTGACCTGAATGGAATCCGGTCGGAGAATAATACATATTATCTCCGTAGTTTACATAGTAAGCTAATGACTGCGGATTGCCCCATCCGTAATCCCGGATTTCCAGAGTATTGGCCTCACCGAGATAAAGACCTCCGTTTCCTTCTCCGTTTCTTGAACTGTAAGGAGCTTTTGACTCATAACGGCTCTTGAGATAGGACGGTGCCAGATGATGTCCGTCTGAAAAACCGGATGTATTATTTGTATACGTTCCCTGTACGATAACGGCACCCATGCAGTGTATTGTCATGGTTGCATCGCCGAAAGCAATTACCTGATAGCCTGCATTGAGAATTCCTTCCAGGTCTGAATAACTGTACGGGAAGGTATCGTTTGAGCGAACGTCATAAGTTGTGCCGTAATAAGTGAAAACATAGTCAGAGAAGCTGTCTGCTGTGAATTCTACAGCGTCCACCTTACCGGCATCGTCACCTTCAACGGCTGCAGCAACCTCTTCAACATTGACTGTGCCTGTGGATTCATCCAGATGGAAAACCGCATACTCGGTCTCTTCCACAGCCTGCTGTACTTCAGTGACAGCTTCAGTCAGATCGATTGCTCTCTTGAAGTTAAAGGAAACAGAAACTGTTCCGTTTTCCGGCTCCACTTCTGCACCGTTCACTGCAAAATGGACATCATAAACAGCATAGCCGACAATGATCTCATTCTCTGCCATGTTTTCTTCAAGCAGTGCCTTGTGTTCTTCGGAGAGATCCTTTTCCACAACAACCAGCTCTGCACCGGCCGGAAGAACTGTTCCGTCAGACAGAGTTGCAGTTACAGTCATCTTGCTGTTTTTATATGTGAAAACAGTAACTGCTTCCGGAGTTTCCGCAACGGATTCTGCTTCGGACTCTGTCTTCGGCTCTTCCGCATTCGGTGTTTCGGAGTCTGCAGCATCAGAATCTGCTGCTTCGGATTCAGCTTCCTTCTCCGGCACAACAGAATCTGTGCTTTCTGCCTCAGATTCCTCTTTTGTGCTCTCAGCTTCTGCTGCCGGCTCTTCCGGTGCCGGGGTTTCCTCGACCTGCTCCGGAGTCGGTTCTGCAGCAGCCGGTTCTGCAGCCGGTGCCGGCTCTTCTGTCGGTGCAGCCGTCGGCTGCTCCGGTGCCGGGGTCGGCTGTTCTGGTTCCGGCGCTGGTTGTGCCGGTGCCGGTTCTTCAGCCTGAGGTGCTGCCACCTCAGACACGGCAGCCTCAGCAGCTTTTTCCTCTGCAGCTGCCACGCCTGATTCCACCGCACTTACGGCTGCTTCTGCTGCCGAATCAGCAAGTGTATCGGCAAATGTAAGCATACCGGAATTGGTCAGCATCAGAACAACAGCCAACATCATTGCCAGCCATCTCTTCATCTGTCTGCTTGTACGACGCTTCATAGTTTCTATTCCCTTCTTATCATTCTGCTTTCGTCACGAGTTATCCAGTCATTAACGAATGCGAATCCTGTATTTCTCATGCAGTTCTTACAGCCCAATCGATCCTGTTCTGCCGGATGACAGCTCTGAATCGTATAAGAACGCATAATGCACTACTACTCTACCACATTCTTAATGTTAATTGAATAGATTATATTTTAAAAAGCTGATTCGAATGTTCACACATCCCTTATCAGCTTTTTCTACCTATTAAAATACAGCCCGGCTTTACTCCATCATTCTGCAGCGCAGCGTAAAACGGTTTTTGCCGCCATACGTGCAGGTGAAGACTGATAAATCCCAGTCCACATCTTTTGCTGTCATACCGGCTGTATCTGTTCCGGCAATCTCTTCTGTTAAAATCACTTCATAAAGATACTCATGATCATTGACGTCCGTAAAAAAGATCTTGGCGCCCTTCTTCAGCTCCTTGATCGGAGTAAAGTGCCGCAGATAATTATGACCCGCAATGACCAGGTTATGATTCAGCAGCGTTCCGGCGTATCGGCAGGGTGAATCCTTCAGTTTCTCCTCAGACCAGTCGGCCTGCACCGGCAGATCAATCCCGGCGTCCGGAATGCTGATATAGCCGATATAGGAGACACCGTTAATCTCGATCGTATCCATCTCCTGCACCGCATTCTCATTCTGAGAATCCGCACTGCTTGCTGCGGCATTTTCTTCATGCCGTCTTGCCCGCATGATGGCACGCATCTCAAGAAGACGTTCTGCCGAAACCTGCTCCCCTCTCTGCTCCTCCAGACGGTTCATTCCGTACTTCGCTCCTGCAGCCAGAAGCAAAAGTATGCCGATCAGAACGAGCAGCTTACCGAATATTCTGCTCATCAGTTCTCCCGCCGTCCTTTAATAAGAAGAAATACGCCCAGAAGAAGTACAAGTATGCCTGCACCGGCAAGTCCCAGAACAGCCACTCTGTTCAGACCGGTCTGCGGAAGCTTCGGAGTCGGCGGCGTATTGGGCGGGGTCTGCGGCGGCTCCG
>JAUNAG010000044.1 GCA_030527685.1 Lachnospiraceae bacterium
CGATCATCACCACGATCACGACCATGAACATCACCATGATCACAACCACGACCACGGCGCTCATCCGCATGTGCATCACGGTATGCGGGAGATCAGCGATATTGTAGAACACCTTCAGATTCCTTCTTCTGTGAGAGAAAGGGTGCTGCAGGTTTATCGCCTGATTGCAGATGCGGAGAGCAGGGTGCACGGCGTTCCGGTGACGGAGATTCATTTCCATGAGGTCGGTGCACTGGATGCGGTTGCGGACATCGCGGCTGTCATGATGCTGCTTCACCGAATCAATCCGGACGAGGTCATTGTGTCACCGCTCTGTGTCGGAAGCGGAACGGTCAGATGTGCACACGGCATTCTGCCGGTGCCGGCTCCGGCAACAGCACTGCTGCTGGAAGGCATGCCGTTCTACAGTGACGAAAGACGCGGAGAACTGCTGACACCGACAGGCGCAGCGGTATTAAAAACAATTGCAACCTCTTTCGGTTCTATGCCGGTGATGACAGGCAGCTCCTTCGGCTACGGTATGGGAAAGAAGGATTTCCCGTGGGCGAACTGCGTACGGATCGTCTCCGGAGAGAGATGTGAGGCGGCAGGAACTGCAGCTGCTGTGTCAGCTGAGACCGGAAAGCAGACAGCACCGGGAGAAGTGCTGGAGCTGTCCTGCAACCTGGATGACGTGACAGCAGAGCAGATCGGTTATGCTCTCGGAAAGATTTTTGAAGAAGGTGCTCTGGATGCCTGGACTGTTCCGATCGGAATGAAAAAGTCCAGACCCGGCACGATGCTGCAGGTTCTCTGCAGGGAAGAAGATCGGGAAAAGATCATGCAGTGCCTGTTCCGTGAGACAACCACACTCGGAATCCGGGAAGCGAAGTATATACGCAGAACACTGGAGCGTCATCTGGAGTATGTGGATACACCGGATATGAAGGTGCGCGTGAAGGTTTCGGAAGGATACGGCGTGCGGCGCGAGAAAGCGGAGTACGATGACCTTGCCGAACTGGCCCGCCGCGAGGATCTGACCTTTGCGGAGGCAGCGGAACTGATTGCCAGAATCAGAGCAGGCAGGATCTGCTGAGAATTGTTGCATCCTTTTTAAAAGTAACTTCATAATTTTGTAAATGCTGTTCGATGCAGGCAGAATCCGGCCGGGATTTTGCCTGCATTTTTCATGTTTGTGACGAATTCGTAATAAATAACAACAAGTCTGTCGTGAAGTGTTTAACAACTCTTAATTTGCCCCTGGAATACAGCAGATCTATAATGAATACATCAGATAAGAAGTGCCTGCAAACTGAGGTTAGATATAAAAAAAGCAGGCAGTACTTCAAGTCTGAAAAGAGTATGGGAGGTATACAGTTATGAGAAAGACATTATTAGCAGCATCGGTTTGTACGGCACTGATCGTGACGGTCTGCAGTTCTTTCGGTGTACCTGTCGCAGCAGCAGAGCAGAACCCCGCAGCACAGACCTGTGAAACAATCACAATCAGTGTTCCCTGCAGATGTGCAAGCTCCGGCAGAGCTGAGAAGACAGGAAGCGTTCTGCTGACAAGAGAGGTGTCTGCGAAGACAGAAAAGGCAGAAACTTTCTATAAGGAAAAAAAGCAGCTCCCGTACGAAGAAGAAATTGTAGAAGCTGAAGAGCAGTACGATGAAACAGACGAGATGATCTCCGATGATATCGTAGAGGATGCTGACGAAACAGCTGCTGCGGAAGGCAGTGATTACATTGCTGAAGACGAGCAGGCAGATGACAGATATGACGAAGCCGATTATGTGACAGAGCCGTTCACGGAAGAGGATATCGAAGAGATTCTCGCAGAATGCGGAACTGACGAAACCGAGTTCAGCTGGATAGAAGGAAACGGAAGAGCGGAATAAGTACTCGAAATCAGAAGCGGATAAGTTAAGAACTGACAGATATAGAAACGAAGAGAACAGATCCCTCTGCGGAAGATTTCCGCAGGGGGGATTTTTTTGCATCCCGGGAAATTCCGTTTGAGTTCCGGGAAGCGAAAAACGCCCCGCGAGAATGGATGAGTTGAGGCAGGGATGCCGACTTTGTCCGTGTGTTTGCCCTCAGCCCAAACTCATGGTATAGTAAGATTCTAAGTGCCTGAAGAGACAAAACGCAGAATGATGCGTTTGAATACAAACCATTTGAAAGGATACGAAAAGAGCAATATGGTTGAGCTGAAGATCAAACTGCCTGAGCATTTTCTGGAAGAAGAAGTAAGAGACGGCTATAAGGTCTCTGCTTTCATGAAGGAAGTATGGGCAGTGGAGCTGGATCTCCTTGCGGAATTCATGCGCGTCTGCGATGAACACGGCATCACCTACTATGCCGATGCGGGAACCATTCTCGGTGCAGTGCGTCACGGCGGCTTTATTCCGTGGGACGATGATATCGATGTGATGATGTTCAGAGATCAGTATGACCGTCTGCAGGAGATTGCGCCGACTGCATTTAAGCATCCGTATTTCTTCCAGACGCAGTATACGGATCCGGGCTCTCTGCGCAGCCATGCACAGCTCCGGAACAGCATGACGACGGGCATCTCGGTGGGAGAATGGCCGTATAAGCTGAAGTTTAATCAGGGCATTTTCATGGATATCTTTCCGATTGACGGAGTTCCGGAGGATGATGCGGCGCTGGTGGATCAGTGCCAGACAGCCAGACAGCTGCTGGAGACGGCAAGGGAGAAGTCCAAGCCGAGAGACCGCTATGTAAAGGACAGCCCGAGTCCGATTCGAGGAGCAATCAAGGCGTTCCGTCATGCACTTTATACGGGACCGCTCCGTTCGGTTGATCTTTACGAGCATTATTACCGTGACTTTGAGAAAACCATTACGAAGTACAACGGCGAGAAGACCACTCGCGTGGCGAAGTATTTCACCACCATGCCGACGGAGAAGGACAGAAAACGCAGACTCTGGCCGAGAAGATTTTTCGACACAACGGACTATCTGCAGTTTGAGATGCTGCGGATTCCGGTTCCTGGTGCATACCGCGAGCTGCTGGATGTGTTCTACGGAGACTGGAAGACGCCTGTTGTCGGAACGCAGACACATAACGGTCTGATCTTTGATACTTCCCGCTCCTATAAGGAATATATCTGCGGCGCAGTGCAGCCGACTGAGGAACAGCTTTATGGAAGAAAAAAAGTATAAAATCGGGTATACAACAGGTGTGTTCGATATGTTCCATATCGGCCATCTGGCAATTCTGAAGCGTGCAAAGGAACGATGCGATTATCTGATTGTCGGCGTCAGCAGTGACGAGCTGGTGGAGTCTTATAAGCATAAGCAGCCGATTGTACCGCTGGAGGACAGAATGGAGATTGTGGAAGCGATCCGCTATGTCGATCAGGTAGTGGTGCAGGATTCCATGGACAAGTTTGACGCATGGGAGAAGTATCACTACGATGTGCTTTTCCACGGCGACGACTGGAAGAAGACGGCCATGTATGATGAGATCGAGGAGAAGCTGAATGCAGTCGGAGTCGATGTGGTCTTCCTTCCGCATACACCTGGAATCTCGACAACCATTCTGACTGAGGTTATTAAACGGAAAAAAGCATGAAGCGAACAGCAGCAATTACACTGTTTGCGGCCGCCTGTCTGGCAGCCGGAGCCGCGGGAGCGGTGTCGGGAAGACAGGCACTGCAGAAAGAATATGCAGCCGAAACGGCAGCGGAAGAGGTGCAGACTGAGGATACAGACAGTTCTGCTGCCGCCTCCGCTGCTTCATCTCTGCCGGAAACGGAATCTGCGGCAGAAGAGCCTGCAGAAAGTATTGTGGACTCCGCTTTGGAGTCAGCTGCATCCGGAACGGAATCGGTCAGGGAGCAGGCGGCAGTCATCCCGGCTGAGAAAGTGCTGGAGGCAGAAGATGAGTCATCCGTGGAATCGGCAGTGGAGTCAGCACTTTCGGAAGTGACGGTCGAATCCATGCCGGAAGCAGTTTCCGAAGTTTCGGCAATTCCGAACGCGGAATCTATCCCGGAGGCGGCATCCGGGGCGGAAGCACCGGAGTCATCGGATGCTCTGATTACGCTCGGCTTTGCCGGCGATATCAATTTCGATGAAAGCTGGGCGACAACGCAGTTTATGGATACACAGTCGAACGGCATTCGCGATGCCATCTCGGAAGACGCCATCCGGCTGATGAACGGTTTTGATCTTTTTATGATCAATAATGAGTTCACTTACAGCACACGCGGAGCAAAGATCGATAAGACTTATCATTTCCGGGCCAATCCGGAGCGTGTTGAAAATCTGAAGATTCTGGGAGCGGACATTGTGCTGCTTGCCAATAATCACGTTTTCGATTATGGTGAGGATGCCTTCTATGACACTCTGGATACACTGAACCAGGCCGGCATTCCGTATGTCGGAGCAGGAAAAGATCTGGAGGAGGCTTCTGCTGCTCATTATTTTGAGATCAACGGCAGAACCATTGCCTATGTCGCTGCAACGGAGGCCGAACAGTATGAATCGGCCATTCATACACAGGCAGCGGGTGAACAGACACCGGGCGTGTTTGCCTGCTACGATGAGACCGCTTTTCTGGAGTCCATCAGGAAAGCATCGGAGAACAGCGACTTCGTTGTAGCCAGTGTCCACTGGGGCATGGAATACGATGAGCACTACCGCGCAGACCAGAAGGCGCTGGCGGAGGCTATGACCGAAGCAGGAGCGGATGCCATCATCGGTACACATACACATTGCCTGGAAGGCATTCAGTTTATTGATGAAACACCGGTCTTTTACAGTCTCGGAAATTTCTGGTTTAATGATAAGAATCTGTATACCGGCATGGCGGAGCTGACGCTGCGCATTCCGGAGGAAGAGGATGAGGAGATTGTGCTGGAGAAGACACGCTTTATTCCGTGTACACAGTACAGTCTGGTCACAAAACTGGTGACAGATCATACAGAGAAACAGACGATCCTGCAATATATGAAGTCTATATCCGGGGAGCAGATTTCCTTCGATGAGGACGGAACGGTGCACCCCGCAGCATAAAACGGATCTGCAGACTCGATGCAGGAAGTTAAAATCAGGAGAGTAACAATGGAACAGAATTTGAACGAAAAAATTGCCCGCCTGAAGCAGATATTGAAAGAAAGCGGCAGCCTTGCAGTTGCATTTTCCGGAGGAGTGGATTCCACCTTCCTGCTTGCAATGGCGAAAGAAGTTCTTGGGGAAAATGTCGTTGCAGTCACTGCGATGTCGGCTTCTTTCCCGGAGCGCGAGAGAAATGAAGCTGAGGAGTTCTGCAAAAAGAACGGCATCCGTCAGTTCAAGGTGATTTCGGAAGAACTGGATGTAGAAGGCTTCCGTGAGAATCCGACCAATCGCTGCTATCTGTGCAAGAGAGAGCTTTTTCAGAAGATCCGCACACTGGCTGACGAGCAGGGCCTTGCCGAAGTTGCGGAAGGCTCCAATATGGATGACCTCGGAGACTACAGACCGGGTCTTGTTGCAATCCGCGAGCTGGGAATCTTAAGCCCGCTGCGTGCTGCCGGCATGACAAAGGATGACATTCGTGCAGCTTCAAAGGAGATGGGACTTCCGACCTGGAGCAAGCCCTCCTTTGCCTGCCTTGCATCCCGTTTTGTTTACGGAGAGACAATTACAGAGAAGAAGCTCTCCATGGTGGATCGCGCAGAACAGCTGCTCTGGGATCTCGGCTTCAAGCAGGTGAGAGTGCGCATTCACGGAACCATTGCCCGTATTGAGGTTCCGGCTGACCGCATTGCGGAGCTGGCTGCCGAGCCGATGCGAAGCAAAATCGCGGAGAGTTTGAAATCTTACGGCTTCTCTTATGTGGCACTGGATCTGACCGGCTACAGAACGGGCAGTATGAATGAGGTGCTCTCGAAAGAAGAGAAGGCAAAGAACACACTGCCGGGTTGAAAAGCATAAAGGAGCAGGCTGCAGTGAAGGAAGAAATCAGAGAGCTGCTGCTGGCGGTTGAGCGCCATGAGATGACGGTGGACGATGCGATGCTGAAGCTTCGCGAGGAACCTTTCGTGGATATCGGCTTTGCCAATGTGGATCTGCACAGAAAGATCCGGCAGGGACAGGCTGAGGTGATCTACGGCGCCGGCAAGACAGCAGAACAGATAGAAGGAATTATCCGCGTCATGGCGGAACACGGGCAGAACCGTGTTTTGGTGACGAGACTGGATGCGGAGAAGGCGGCGCAGATTAAGAGCGATGAGCCGTTTGTCTACTATGAACAGGCAAGAATCGGCCTGACAGGCGGCATGCCGGAGCCGGACGGAATCGGCACCATCGTGGTCGCAACAGGCGGAACCAGCGACATACCGGTGGCAGAAGAAGCGGCCGTTGTAGCAGAGAGCTACGGCAATAAAGTGATTCGCCTCTATGATGTGGGCGTAGCCGGTCTGCACAGACTGCTGAAACACACAGATGAGCTGATGCAGGCATCCGTGGTCATTGCAATCGCAGGCATGGAAGGGGCACTGGCAAGTGTGATCGGCGGTCTGGTTGACTGCCCGGTGATTGCAGTGCCGACCAGCGTCGGCTACGGAGCGGCATTCGGAGGCGTGACAGCACTGCTGTCGATGCTGAACAGCTGCGCAAGCGGCGTGTCCGTCGTCAATATCGACAACGGCTTCGGAGCGGGGTACTTAGCAAGTATGATAAACCATAAAAGCCCCGCGGTGCGGCCATGACGAAGTCATGCTTGCATGAACGGAGTCATGGACATAGCGCGGCTTAACTATATGAGCAAAAAAGCCACGGAACGAAAGTGACGGGGCGATTTGCGAATATAGTGGCGATTGCGGGAGTGCGAAGCACGGAGCAATCGGGCTTTTGTGGAAACGTGAAAAGCCCCGCGGTGCGGTAATGCGAGCACACAGCAATCGGGCTTTTATGGAAACGTGGCAAGCCCCGCGGTGCGGCCATAAATTTTTACATCAGGAAGACTTAAAGAACGACTGACAGGGAAGGACTTGAGAAGTGGAGCAGACAGAAAACAGATCTGCAGCAGGAGAATACCTGCAGACAATACTGGAAGAATGTATGGCACAGCTTGATGAACTGGGTGTGCCTTACGGAAAGGTTACGGAGATTGCGGTCAATTCCCGTGCCAGAAGAAGATGGGGACAGTGCAGAAAGGTGCAGGACGGCTGGAAGATTGCGATTTCGGACCGTCTGCTTGTACCGGAAGCGGAGAGCGGACTGCGTGATACAGTTATGCATGAGCTGATCCATACCTGTCCGATGTGCACCAATCACGGTGCGATGTGGAAACATTTTGCAGAGGCAGTGAATCAGGTGTACGGCTACCATATCAGGAGAACGGCATCCAGTACGGACATGGGACTGCAGGAAGAACAGGCGGCGGCAGCTTTGAGATGGATTTCTGATACAAACGGAAATCAAGCAGTCAGAAAGAGGTAGAATAATGGAAATCACAATGCTTGGAACAGGAAATGCGCTTGTAACGGAGTGCTACAACACTTGCTTCGTCATCAAAGATGAAGGCAAAAACTTCATGGTGGACGCCGGCGGCGGCAGCACCGTTCTTACACAGCTGAAGAGAGTCAATATCGACTACTGCGATATTCACGAGATCTTCGTCACACATAAGCATGTTGATCACATCATGGGCATTATCTGGATGGTTCGTATGATCGGCCAGGCAATGAATAAGGGCACATACGTCGGCGAGGCCAACATCTACGGACATGATGAAGTCATCGATCTGATTGAAACGATTTCCAAAGCACTGCTTCAGAAGAAGGAGACCGCTCATCTCGGAGAAAGAATTCATCTGATCAAGGTTGAGGACGGCGAGACCAGAGTGATCAATGACAGAGAAGTTACCTTCTTTGACATTCACTCCACAAAGGCAAAGCAGTTCGGCTTCTTAATGCAGATGGATGACGGAAAGAGACTGGTATGCTGCGGTGATGAGCCGTACAACGAGCACGAATACAAGTACGTCATCAATGCAGACTGGATGCTGCACGAAGCATTCTGCCTGTTTTCAGAGGCTGATAAGTTCCATCCGTACGAGAAGCATCATTCTACAGTAAAAGATGCTGCTGAACTGGCAGAGGACATGAATGTAAAGAATTTATTACTCTACCACACAGAGGATAAGAATATTAAGAGAAGAAAAGAGCTGTACTTCGAAGAGGGCAGCAAGGAGTATCACGGACATCTGTATATCCCGGATGATCTGGAAACCATCATGCTGGATCTGTAAAAACAATAAAAGGAGACTGCTGCATCGGATTGCGGCAGTCTCCTTTTTCTGAAATGTGAGTTTTAGGACACATTTCTTTTTACAAATGCAATTGCAGTCTCAAGGAACGCGGATCTGATCTTACGCCTTCGGCTCTTTGCCGTCGCGGAAAGTCATCATCATATGATGCGTGAGGGAATAGTCGTTCGGCTGACCGACAATCTCATCGCGCGGAATCCAGACGGCTTCCTTCAGCTCTTCGCGATCCAGTGTGATTTCCGGAGAACCGTCTACATCGCAGTAGAAACCGGCAAGAATATCATCGACGATGCCCCAGGGCTGTGACTTGAAATACCGGATATTCTTTACGCGGAGACCGACTTCCTCGTAGGCTTCTCTGGCGACTGTCTCCTCAAGTGTCTCGCCGATTTCGGTGAAGCCGGCGACAAGGGCATACATCCTGACGCCTCTTCCTGCAGCATAGCGTGTGTGCAGCAGACGGTCGCCGTCTGTGATGCCGACAATGACAGCAGGAATGATGCGCGGATAGATGGTGCGGCCGCAGTCGGGGCAGATGATGGAGCGCTCTTTTGTGCCGAGAACGGTTTTGGAACCGCAGGTGCCGCAGAAGCGGTTGTCGCGGTACCAGTTAGCCAGCTGCAGAGCTGTATAAGCACCAAAGACAACAAGATCATCTTCTTTTGATCTGGCAATGGAGCGAAGCTCGCGAACCTTGACGCTGACGCAGCGGGCCGGAATCGAAGCCTTGCGGTCTGCCAGAAACCAGGAAGTGTTATCAATAGAGAACAGATAAGTCGGATCCTTCGGAGCGGAATTGCTGCGGCAGCAGTCTGACCAGGTCGGAAGAGCAAGAGCCTCGAATTCCGGCAGAGAGTCTGCATTCTGTGCGGCAGCATCCTTATCTGATGCGAAGCCGGTGTGATTCGCCAGAAGAGCGATGGTTCCGTTCTGGATGAAGCAGACAATGCTGTTGTCATCCGGAACAGCATCCGGGCGATATTCGTTTAATAATTTTTTCGGTGCAATATCCTGAATCATGGATCAATCCTCCTGATTGAGAGCAAATCTATGGTATGATAGACGCTGTATTGCCCTATTATACCCCACAAAAGTATGCCTGTGGGGAAAAGGAGGAAAAGTGTCGTGAATGTAAACAGGAGAGAAATCTACCGGTATCTGGGCTGCGGAAGCAAGCTTCCGGATGCAGCAACACAGGAGCTGGTTGAAGACGTGCTTAAAGAGCTGGAGGCGCGCGTGACACCGCGCTTTATTGCAAGAGAATATGCACTGCAGCTGGACGGTGACGAGATTGACTTTACCTGTTTTAAGACGACAAGCCGCTCCCTTGCGAAAAATCTAAGAGGCTGTGAGAAGGTTCTTCTGTTTGCGGCAACACTGGGTGAGGCTCCTGATTTTCTGTGCAGACGCTATGCAAGAACTGCAGTCAGCAGAGAAGTTGCCGTACAGGCATCCGCAGCTGCCATGATCGAGGCTTACTGCAATGAGCTGAATGCAGTATGGAAACAGGAATATGCCGAAAAAGGCTTTTATCTCAGACCGCGCTTCAGCCCCGGCTACGGAGACTTTCCGCTTTCACTGCAGCCACTGTTTCTGGAAACACTCCGGGCAGGCAGAACAATCGGCATCACGCTGACCGATTCTCTGCTGATGATGCCGACAAAGTCGGTCACAGCGGTGATCGGAATCGGACGGGAGAAGACAGACTGCGAGCCGGAGGGCTGCGAGGTCTGTGAAAACAGCGCGAACTGCCCCTACAGAAGATCATAAAATGCCGGTGTCCGGAGAAAAATACAAAGCAGGACAGCGTCAAAACTTGTCTGAAGCAGTCATTTATGACAAAATGTACTATAAAAGCCCCGCGGTGCGGCCATGACGGAGTCATGCAAGCATGAACGGAGTCATGGACATAGCGCGGGCAAAGCTGTATGAGCAAAAAAGCCATGGAACGGAAGTGACCATGCGATTTTAAAAAGGAGATTATTTCTATGCGCTACGTAATGGAAGTTGAGAATAAGGAAAATGCTCTGACAACATTTGACAACATCGTCTTTTCTCACGTAACAGATCTGGAAGGCCGTCCGATGGACTTAAAGCTCAGCATCACAGCAGCCATGGGCAACACTGAGATGCGTACAGCGATGGGCTGGTATGTCGGTGAAAATGATAAGGATGAGAAAGTCAAGCGTCCGGTAATCGTATGGATCAACGGCGGCGGCTGGCGCGGTGTCGAGAAGAACAACCAGCTCGGCGAGCTGATCTGGTTTGCAAGACGCGGTTTTGCTGTGGCATGCGTTTACTACAGAAGCAGTGCAGAAGGTCATATGCCGGCACAGATCGAGGACTGCAAGACAGCTGTCCGCTTCCTGCGTGCTCACGCAGAGAAGTATTCTCTGGATCCGGACCGCTTTATTGTCATGGGACGTTCTGCAGGCGGCCATCTGACACTTTCTCTGTCACTGAATGACGACCGCTTCGTAACAGATGAGTGGGCTGATTATTCCAGCAATGTACAGGTCGGCATCAATATGTTCGGCGCAGGCGACATCTGGACAATGACAAAAGAACATCTCGAGGAGGAGGCAGCAGGAAAGAAGCTGTCCAACCGCTGGGATACCATCTGGGAGACACACGAGGGTGCAGCTCTCGGCGGCCCGAGAGAAGACCTGCTGGACCGCGCTCTGATGTATTCCCCGACACGCAATATTACGGAGCAGATGGCTCCGCTGATGACACTGCACGGTGATGCAGATCCGCTTGTTGACCTTCAGTTCAGCATCGATCTGTATGATGATCTCTGCAGAAGAGGAAGAGAAGACAAGACAGACCTGATGATTATTCCGGGTGCGGGACACGGCTCAGCCGAGTTCTTCCAGGAGCCGGTGAAGGAGAAGATTCTTGCCTTCATCGAGAAGTGGATCTGAAGTAAGCAGGAGACACCGCGTGAAGGGTGTTTCCGGAAGTGATTGAAGAACGGGAGCATTTGCATTGACTGTTTTAGAAGCATTAAAAGAACGGGTACTGATTTCGGACGGCGGCATGGGCAGCCTTCTGCAGGCAGCGGGACTTGCTGCCGGAGAACTGCCGGAGACATGGAACATCCGTCATCCGGAAATTATCAAGCAGATTCATCTGGATTATCTGCATGCCGGATCGGATCTCGTCACAACGAATACATTTGGGGCAAATGCTCTGAAATACAATAAGCTGGCTGAATATGATCTGCCGGAAATCGTGCGTGCGGCTGTTGCCAATGCGCGTGAGGCAGTCAGCGAGGCAGGACACGGCTACGTGGCACTGGACCTCGGACCGACCGGCAGACTGTTAAAGCCCATGGGCGATCTCGCCTTTGAGGACTGCGTTGCGCTCTATGCGGAGGTAGTCCGTCTCGGTGCGGAGGCAGGAGCAGACCTGATTCTCATTGAGACCATGAGTGATATGTACGAACTGAAGGCGGCAGTACTCGCAGCAAAAGAAAATGCGGATCTGCCGATCTTCGCAACGGTTGTGTTCGATCAGAGAGGAAAGATGCTGACCGGCGGAACGCCGGAGGCAGTGACAGCGACTCTGGAAGGTCTCGGTGCAGATGCCATCGGCGTCAATTGCGGCCTCGGCCCGGAGCAGCTGCGTCCCTATATTGAGAGAATGCTGCAGCGCGCATCGATTCCGATCTTTGTCCAGCCGAATGCGGGCCTTCCGCGCACGGAAGGAAAGCGCACGGTCTATGATATCGGACCGGAGGATTTTGCCGGTATGATGGAGGGAATTCTGGATCTCGGCGTTTCGGCAGTCGGAGGCTGCTGCGGAACGACACCGGCTCACATCGAGGCACTGGCACGCGTGGCAAAGGGCAGAAAGGCTCCGGTTATTGTGCCGAAGACAGAGACAACAGCCACAAGCTATGCAGTTGCGCATGATATCAACGACGATCCGACCCTGATCGGCGAGCATATCAATCCGACAGGCAAGAAGCGCTTCCAGCAGGCACTGCGGGAGCACGACCTGGATTATATTATGAGCATCGGCATCATGCAGCAGAACGAGGGCGTTCACGCACTCGACGTCAATGTCGGACTTCCGGATATTGACGAGAAGGAGCTGCTGCCTGAGATTGTGGCGGAGCTGCAGAGCATCATCGAGCTTCCGCTGCAGATTGATACAACAGATCCGCAGGCGATGGAACGCGCCATGCGAATCTATAACGGCAAGCCGCTGGTGAATTCCGTCAACGGCAAGCAGGTGGTCATGGATGCAATCTTCCCGCTGGTGAAAAAATACGGCGGCGTTGTCATTGCACTGACCATTGATGAAGACGGTATTCCGTCAACGGTGGAAGGCCGTCTTGCCATTGCAGAGAAGATCTACCGCGAGGCTGAGAAGTACGGCATCGGCAAGAAGGACATCATCGTGGATCCGCTGTGCCTGACCATCAGTTCCGAGCAGAACGGCGCCATGGTCACACTGGAGACCATCCGCCGCATCAAAACGGATTTCGGCGGCCGCACGATGGCTGCTATTGCCAACATCTCCTTCGGTCTTCCGTGCAGAGGCGTTGTAAACGGTGCCTTCTTCACCATGGCACTGCAGAACGGCGTCAGCGCAGCAATCATCAATGTAAAGAAGCCGGAGATGATGGATGCATACCGTGCCTTCCGTGCACTGAACTGCCTGGATGATCACTGCACAGATTATGTGACACATTACGCACCCGTGCAGCAGGCCATGAACGAGAAGGCCGCAGCAGGTAAAGCGCAGGCGGGAAATGCAGCTGCCGGATCAACGGCAGCCGGCAAAACGGCAGCGCCCGGAGCGGACAATGCAGCAGCTGCTGCTCAGCAGGGAGCGGCATCCGGCAAGGAAGCGCTGATGGAAACACTGCGCAGCCATGTCGAGCGAGGCCTGAAGAAGCAGGCGGCAGAAGCTGCCGGAGCTTTGCTTTCAGAGGCGGATGCGCTGGAGATTATCAACAGCTGTATGGTACCGGCACTGGATGCGGTCGGCAAAAAGTTTGAGAAGGGCGTGCTCTTCCTGCCGCAGCTCCTCATGAGTGCGGAAGCGGCGCAGGCTGCATTTGCCGTAATCAAAGAAAAGATGGCTGAGGACGGTCAGGTCGGCACAAAGCTCGGAACCGTGATTCTGGCGACCGTGAAGGGTGATATCCACGACATCGGAAAGAACATCGTCAAGGTCCTGCTTGAGAACTACAGCTTTGAGGTTCTGGATCTCGGACGCGATGTGGCTCCGGAGAAGATCGTCGAGGAGACGAAGAAGCACGATATCCGTCTGGTCGGACTCTCCGCGCTGATGACAACAACCGTTCCGGCGATGGAGGAGACAATCGTTCAGCTCCGGAAGGAATGCCCCGATACAAAAATTATGGTCGGCGGCGCAGTCATGACAAAGGATTATGCGGAAAAAATCGGTGCGGATTATTACGGACGTGATGCAATGGCATCGGTCAACTACGCACAGGAGATTTTTGGCTGAGCGAAGTAAGGCAGAAAGAAGGAAACAATGGTCAAATACATTTACACAAAGCTTGACAGAAATGCACCCTGCTGGTGTGGAAGCGGCAGAAAATACAAGCAGTGCCATATGGCCTTCGACGACAAGATCCATCTTGCCGAGATGAAGGGATATGAGGTACCGTCCAAGGAATTGCTGAAGACACCGGCGGATATTGAAGGAATCCGCGCCAGCGCAAAGATCAACATCGCTGTGCTGGACGAGGTTGCTTCCCGCATTCATGCAGGCATGAGCACGGAAGAAATCGATCAGATTGTCTATCAGAAGACAACGGAGCTGGGAGGTATTCCGGCACCGCTGAATTATGAGGGCTTCCCGAAGAGCGTCTGCACCTCACTGAATGACGAGGTCTGCCACGGTATTCCGTCTCCGGAAATCATTCTGCAGGACGGCGATATCATCAATGTAGATGTATCGACTATTTACAACGGTTATTTCTCGGATTCATCCAGAATGTTCTGCATCGGCGAAGTAAGCCAGGAAAAGAAGTATCTGGTCGATATTGCGAAGGAATGTGTCGAAGTCGGACTCAAAAACGTCAAGCCGTGGACACTTCTCGGAGATCTGGGTGCTGCTGTACACAAGCATGCACTTGAGAACGGCTGCACCGTTGTGCGTGAAATCGGCGGACACGGCTGCGGAAAGGAATTTCACGAGGATCCGTGGGTCGGCTATACAACAGAGCCGGGAACGGGTATGCTGATGGTTCCGGGCATGTGCTTTACGATTGAGCCGATGGTGAATCTCGGAGAGGCGGATGTCTGGCAGGATGAGGAGAACGGCTGGACTATCTACACGCAGGACGGAAGCCCGTCGGCGCAGTGGGAGGTGCAGGTACTGGTAACCGAAGACGGCTATGAGATCCTGTCTTATTAACTGGATGAGCTTAAGGAGAAGTTGACATGATGAAAAAAAGAGCAAAGCGCTGCGCAGTTCTTGCGGCGGCTCTGGCTCTGAGCCTTGCGGCAGGCGGCTGCGGAAAGGGAAAGCAGACAGAGTCTGTACCGGAATCTGCAGCAGAGCCGGCTGTAGAATCAACCGGAATGACAGTCGGTATTTCACTTCCGAATGACCAGAGTTCGATCTGGGTCAGAGATGCGGCAAGCCTGACAGAGCAGTTTCAGGCAAATGGATATGCAGTGGAGCTGCTGTACAGCGGTGACAGTGCAAGCCAGCAGGCCTCTGATATCAAGAAGATGGTGGCGGACGGCTGCTCTCTGCTGATTATTGCACCGGTAGACCGGTATTCTGTGGGAAATGCACTGGAAACCGCCAGAGCAGATGTGCAGGCCGCAGCGGAAGCGGCAGCAGCTGCTGCATCGGAGAGCGGTGCGAGCAGCGATGCAGGCACAGAGACGGATACACCTGTATTTCCTCCGGTGCTGTCTCTTGGCTCTCTGATTATGAATACAGACGCCGTGAACTGTGCACTGCTGGAGGACAGCTACAAGATCGGACAGCTGCAGGGTGAAGCGGCTCTTGCCGGCCTGTCTCTGAATTCAGAGGACGGCAGAAAGACCGGAACAGTGGAATTCGTTGCGGGTGATCCGGAAGATCCGACAAGCGGACTGGTTTTCAACGGCATGTTTGATACACTGCAGCCGTATCTGGAGATGGATGCACTCGGCGTTGTGTCCGGTCAGATGACATTTACCGGAGCTTCCGCAGCATACGGAGAAGCAGCGCAGGCCCGTCTCGAGGAGATCCTGTCTGCCAATTACAGCAAGGTTATGAAGCTGGGGGCTATTCTTGGCGGAACGGATGAGGAGGCTGCGGCAGCTGCAGCAGCAGTCAGATCTTCCTACAGCGGCAAGAACAAAGTTATCATCTGCGGAAGCGGAGCGACAGAAGAAGCGCTGGAGCGCATCATTGACGGAACACAGACAATGACCGTCTTTACACCGGTATGCAGTGAGGCGACAGCAGCGGTTGATATCGGTATCTCACTGATGACGGAGGAAGTGACAGACAGCTATGTCATCGAGCACAGCAGCTGGAGATTCAAGTGCCGCTATAATACGTCTGATTATGACAACGGTAAAAAGATTGTTCCTTCCTTCCTGATCGAACCGGTTGCGGTGACGAAGGACAATTACAAGAGTGTTCTGGTGGATGAGGGCTATTACAGGATGGACGGTAAATATCCGAAGCTGATTGCCTGATCAAAAGTAAATAATTATCAAACAAAAACGCGTCATGTAGTAATAAAAACTACATGACGCGTTGACTTTTATATAAAGATGCTGTATGATCTGATTATGCAAGATGTAGTTTTAAAAACTACATGAAGCGTGGAGGTGAATGATATGACAGCGACATCTTATTCAGATACAAGATTTCATGAGAATACAAGATTCGGAGCACTTCCGGCAACAATCTCTGTACAGATTCGTGAGCCGGGATCTGCCCTGACGCATTTTTTCGGTCTGCTGCTGTTTTCTGTCGGAGCAGGGCCGCTTCTTCTGAAGGCGCGGGAAACCGGATCGTTGACAGCCTATGTCAGCCTTCTGGTTTATGTATTTTCTACCTGTCTGCTCTATACGGCAAGTACCGTGTATCACACTGTAGTGGGTGGCCTTCGGACAACGACGATCCTGCGGAAGATGGATCATTCCTCCATCTCCGTGATGATTGCGGGAACCTACACACCGATCTGCCTGACGGTGCTGGCAGACAGAGGCGGACTGCAGCTGCTGGCAGCGGTCTGGACACTGGCAATCGGCGGCGTGCTGCTCAAGCTTTTCTGGATTACCTGTCCGAAGTGGATTTCTTCGGTACTTTACATATGCATGGGCTGGCTGTGTGCATTTTCCATTAAAGATATCCTGCAGCTTCTCCCTGCGGCGGCATTCGGCTGGCTGCTGGCCGGCGGCATTGCCTATTCGGTGGGAGCGGTGATCTATGCCATGCATCCGAAGGAGTTTGATGCGAAACACATCTACTTCGGTTCTCATGAGATCTTTCATGTGCTGATCATAATCGGCACTTTCTGCCACTATCTGATGATTCTGCGCTATATTGCAGGGATTTATTGAATAAAAGTTCCGCGGTGCGGCTATGACGGAGTCATGCGAAGCACGTAGCAATCGACTTTTATGGTAAGCGAGACCCGGCGGTGCGGCCGGGAACACTTACTGAGCGTATTTCATATAATCCCGCACATAGTGCAGAAAGACTTTTTCCGGCTTATTGAGCGGAATGGCCTGATTATAGAAGATCGCATTGTAGCGGTGCAGCTTCGGAACAAAGGAAAAGTACCGGACCGGATAATCTTTCAGGCGTCCTGACCGGGGAATCAGACTGACGCCCATCTCTTTCGTCACCATGGAAAGTGTCAGAGGAATGCCGTTCACGTCGTAGACCTGATAGCCGGCTTCTTTGGGAAAACGGGAGAAGAGGCGGTCTGCCAGATCGTGATTGGCCGTTCCCTTGTGTGAAAGCAGAAAATGTTCATTCTGAAAAGCCTCGGCAAAGGCTTCCTCTGTGATCTCGGTGTCATCCGGATGTGCAAGTGCGTAAGGATGGTTTTCCGGGACTGCCAGGTAAACTTCTTCCTGCCGCAGAATCTCCATGGAGGCAGTCAGCTTGTTTTTGGGTCCGATGGACAGAAGAGCCATATCGATTTTGCCTTCGTCCAGAGCCTCCTGCAGAAAAGTGATATCTGTCTGGGAAAGAGAAAAACTGATGTCCGGAAAGTCGTTCTTCAGTTTCGGAATAATTTCGGAAAAGACTTGCATGCCCCAGATAGAGGTAGAGGAGATGACAATGTTTGTCTTTTCATTGAGCTGTGCCAGTCCCTCTTTCAATTCCTCGTGAATATCTACAATTCGTCTGCATGCATCAACATAGAGCCTGCCCGCCCTTGTGGGGGTAAGCTCATTTTTTTTGCGGAAAAAGAGGGGAGTTCCGAGCTCTGATTCCAGCTTTGTGAGATAGTAGCTCAGCGATGACTGCGAGATGTACAGCTTTTTGGCTGCTCTCGTCATATTTTTCTCATTTGCGATCGTGAGAATGTATTTCTCGTATTTTGTGTCCAAAGAATTTCTCCGTTTCCTCACACAATTGTGAATAATCGACAGTATCGATGAAAAGAATCGAATTCCT
>JAUNAG010000045.1 GCA_030527685.1 Lachnospiraceae bacterium
TAAACAGACCGGCTCTCAAATCAACTGCATGGCTGCTCTCTCCCTTGAAGAGCAAATAATCGATGACAGGAAGAATACCTGTAAAAAGAACGAACATGAAGGCAAGATACAGGTAGTCAGATCCCCTCATGGATTCTGCAAGATATTTCAGAAAGGGCAGCATGAGAAGGATTGCGATATAGCTGTAGAGATACCAGAGCTGTCCGGGACCCTTGCCTGTGTATAACTGTTTAAATATATCTGAAATTTCAAGAGGATTTCCCCAGCGATATTTATTATAGAGCCAATAGAGCAGTATGATGACGAACAGAATCATAACAAATCTGAGGATACGCTTCCTGAAAATGGTTTCCAGAGACTCAGATTTTGGAAGCAGCAGAGAACCGGAAATCATAAAAAAAACAGGGACTGCAAATTTACAGAAGATAGAGATAAAGAGGTAAACAAGCTGTTTTGCAGGGTGATCGGTGATTGAAAACAAGAAGAATCCCCGGGTGTTTGTATGGTTAAACATAACCCAGAAAATTGCAAATATGCGTAAAAAGTCAATGTAAATATAATGTTGTTTACTGTTCATAAATAATCTCCTTTTTTGGCGTAATTATTATACAGGGATTTATTCCTGTCTGCTATCCGGAAAATGACTTTTTGTCTGAAAAGAAGAGACCGGAATGGGGATTATCAGCAGGCATTTCTTGACAGAAGGACCATTTTCTGGTACTATTTGCGTCACTGAGTAAATGTAAATCAGCATCAGGTTCTTTTCAAAAACAGAGCAGAAAAGAACAGTTTTACGGATGAGCGTCAGCTGCCGTGCGGTTAAATCCGCGTTATTGATTGAGTTAAAAGCTAATTTTATAAGAGATTTTTCATCTATGTCTTCTTGTGAAACGGTCAATAAGAGCAGCATGAAAATGCTGAGTTACTCTGAGCGAAACGTCATAAAATTTATGAGAATAGTAATCAAATTGCCGGGCAGAATATAGCTGCTGCGCAGATTTGATGATACAGACTCGCATTTTAAAGCACAGATGAAGATCATTCATCTGTGCTTTTTCTTTTTTATATCCGCGCTATATCCATGACTTCGTTCATGCAAGCATGATTTCGTCCTGGCTGCATCGCGGGATTTTTACAATAAGGTTTGGAGGGAAGTATGAATCTGGAGAGACAGAAGAGAGCCCCGATCTGCGAGGCACTTCAGGAGTTCAAGCGGAAGAAGGTCGTACCGTTTGATGTTCCGGGTCATAAGAGAGGAAGAGGAAACAGAGAGCTGGTTAAGCTGCTGGGACAGTCCTGTGTGGAGCTGGACGTCAACAGCATGAAGCCTCTGGATAACCTCTGTAATCCGGTGTCGGTTATTGCGGAAGCAGAGGAACTGACGGCGGATGCATTCGGCGCTGCACATGCATTTCTGATGGTGGGAGGCACCACCAGTGCAGTACAGGCGATGGTGTTAAGCGTCTGCAAGCAGGGCGACAAAATTATCGTTCCCCGAAATGTGCATAAGAGTGTCATCAATGCCATGATCCTGTGCGGAGCGATTCCGGTTTATATCAATCCGAAGGTCCATGCGCGCATCGGCGTCGCACTCGGTATCGAGGAAGATGCACTTCTGGCCGCGATTGAGGCGAATCCGGATGCCGTTGCGGTTCTGATCAACAATCCGACCTATTATGGTGTATGCAGCAATCTGCAGGCTCTGACAAAGATTGCACATGAGCACGGTCTGAAGGTACTCTGCGATGAGGCTCACGGTACACACCTGTATTTCGGAAAGAATCTTCCGATGCCGGGCATGCGTGCCGGCGCCGATATGGCGGCAATTTCCATGCATAAGTCGGGCGGCAGCCTGACGCAGAGCTCGATTCTGCTGATCGGCAAGGATATGGACAAGGGCCATGTCCGCCAGATTATCAATCTGACACAGACCACCTCCGCCAACTATCTGCTGCTTTCGAGTCTGGACTTAAGCCGGCGCAACCTCGCCCTTCGCGGGGAGGAGGCCTTCGAGAAGGTGTCCGAGATGTCGGAATATGCCAGAAGCGAGATCAATTCCATCGGCGGCTATTATGCATACGGCCGTGAGCTGATCAACGGCACGAGCGTCTACGACTTCGATGTCACGAAGCTCTGTGTATATACGAAGGGCATCGGTCTGACCGGTATCGAGGTCTATGACATCCTGCGTGATGACTACGACATTCAGATTGAATTCGGTGATCTGGGAAATATTATGGCGTACATTTCCATCGGAGATCGTCTGCAGGATATTGAGCGTCTGGTCGGTGCACTGGAGGATATCGAACGTCTGTACAAGGGCGATGCCAGCGAGCTGGCCTATGTCGATTCCGTGTCGCCGGAGGTTGTCTGCAGCCCGCAGCAGTCCTTCTATGCATCGAAGGTTTCTCTGCCGATCCGCGAGACAGCGGGAAGAATCTGCGGAGAATTCGTTATGTGCTATCCGCCAGGAATTCCGATTCTGGCACCGGGAGAGCTGATTACAGAAGAGATTATTGACCACATCCTGTTTGCAAGGGAGAGAGGCTGCAGCCTGCAGGGCGCATCCGACCCGATGGTCAATCACATCCGTGTACTGGAGGGCATTGGCAGATGAAACATCGTTCCGAGATCTGGTTTTCCAGTTACCAGAAAAAAGACGTCACCCTTGATATCCGCGTAAAGGAACAGCTCTACACCTGCGAATCGGACTACCAGCGTATTGATGTGTTTCAGTCAAAGTCCTTCGGAAGATTCCTTTCGCTGGACGGAGAGATTCTGTTTTCCGAAGCGGATGCATTTATCTATAACGAGATGGTCACGCATGTTCCCATGGCGGTTCATCCGAATGTGAAGAAAGTGCTGATTATCGGCGGCGGCGACGGCGGCGTTGCGACAGAGCTGACGCATTATCCGGAGATTGAGGAAATCGACGTCGTGGAATCGGACAGCAAGGTCATCGATATCTGCCGCGAGTATTTCCCGGAGACAGCTCAGGGCTTTGAGGACGAGCGTGTCCGGCTTTACTGCCAGGACGGCCTGCGCTTTCTGCGCCGCAAGAGCAGGCAGTACGATCTGATTATCAACGATACGACAACGCCGACCGGCCACACAGAGGGACTCTTTACAAAGGAGTTTTACGGCAGCTGCTTCAAGGCGCTGAAGGACGACGGCATCATGGTCTATCAGCACGGAAGTCCGTTCTTCGACGATGATGAATCCGACTTCCAGGCGATGCACCGCAAGGTGTTCCGCAGCTTCCCGATCAGCCGCGTCTATCAGGCCAACATTCCGACCTGCCCGAGCGGCTGCTGGATGTTCGGCTTTGCAAGCAAGAAATACCATCCGATCAGGGATTTCCGCCCGAAGGAATGGGAAAAGAGAAACTTAAAAACCTGGTATTACACAACGAATCTTCATTACGGAGCATTCATGCTTCCGAAATATGTTGAGGATCTGCTGAAGCAGGAGGAGGAATAAAGATGTCCAGAGTACTGATTATCGGCTGCGGCGGTGTTGCCCGCGTTGCCATCGCAAAATGCTGCCAGAACAGCGAAGTGTTTGAGGAAATCTGCATCGCAAGCCGCACAAAGGCCCGCTGCGATGAGGTTGCTGCAGAACTGCAGCCGAAGACCTCCACAAAGATTACAACAGCGCAGATTGATGCCATGGATGTAGAGGCACTGACAGCTCTGATTAAGGAATACAATCCGGATGCAGTCCTGAATGTCGCTCTTCCGTATCAGGATCTTGCTATTATGGATGCCTGCCTCGCAGCAGGTGTCGATTATATCGATACAGCAAACTACGAGCCGGAAGATACCGATGATCCGGAGTGGCGTGCAATCTATGAGAAGCGCTGCGAAGAGCTCGGCTTCAGCGCTTACTTCGATTACAGCTGGCAGTGGGCTTACAAGGAGAAGTTTGAGAAGGCAGGCCTGACAGCTCTTCTCGGCACCGGCTTCGATCCGGGCGTCACCAGTGTCTTCAGCGCCTATGCCCTGAAGCATTACTTCGATGAGATTCATACCATCGATATTCTTGACTGCAACGGCGGTGACCACGGCTATCCGTTCGCAACCAACTTCAATCCGGAGATCAACCTCCGCGAGGTCAGCGCTCCGGGCAGCTACTGGGAAGACGGCCACTGGGTTGAGATTCCGGCTATGTCCATCAAGCGTGAGTATGATTTCCCGCAGGTCGGCAAGAAGGATATGTATCTCCTTCACCATGAGGAGATCGAAGCACTTGCAAAGAACATTCCGGGTGTCAAGCGCATCCGTTTCTTCATGACTTTCGGTCAGAGCTATCTGACACATATGAATTGTCTGGAAAATGTCGGTATGCTCTCCACGACTCCGATTGAGTTCGAGGGACAGCAGATTGTTCCGATTCAGTTCCTGAAGGCACTGCTTCCGGATCCGGCATCCCTTGGACCGAGAACAGTCGGCAAGACCAACATCGGCTGCATCTTTACCGGCATCAAGGACGGCAAGGAGAAGACGATCTATATCTACAATGTCTGCGATCATCAGGAATGCTACCGCGAGGTAGGCAGCCAGGCAATCAGCTACACCACAGGTGTTCCGGCTATGATCGGCACCATGCTGGTGGCAAACGGAAGCTGGAAGAAGCCGGGTGTCTTCACAACAGATGAGTTCGATCCGGATCCGTACATGGAAGCACTCAACAAGTGGGGCCTGCCGTGGGTTGTTGATGAAGCTCCGGCAGTGGTGGAATGATGCAGCAGCTGCTGCAGGTTCCGACACCGTCCTATGTGATCGATGAACAGAAAATAGAAGAAAACTGCCGTGTGCTCCGGGGTGTCATGGAGCGCACAGGCTGTAAGATTCTGCTGGCACAGAAGGCATTCTCTGCTTTCTCGCAGTATCCGCTGATCGGAAACTATCTGGCTGGAACAACAGCCAGCGGTCTCTTCGAAGCACGACTGGGCAGAGAAGAGATGAATAAGGAGAATCATGTCTTTTCTCCGGCTTATCGCGACTCCGAGTTTGATGAGGTGGTATCGCTCTGCGATCATATCGTCTTCAATTCTGTCGCACAGCTGAAGAAATATCTGCCGCGCTGCAGCGGCACAAGTGTCGGACTGCGCGTCAATCCGCGCTGCTCCACACAGGGAGATCATGCCATCTACGATCCGTGCGCGCCGGGCAGCAGACTCGGCGTGACCCGCGACCGGCTGACGAAAGCCGATCTGGAAGGCGTGGACGGCCTGCATTTCCATACCTTATGCGAGCAGAATTCAGATGATCTGGAGACGACACTGGCTGCTTTTGAAGAGCAGTTCGGTGAGTTTCTGTATGATATGAAATGGGTCAACTTCGGCGGCGGACATCACATTACCCGCGCGGATTACGACATCGAAAAGCTCGAGGCATGCATTTGCCATATGAAGAATACCTACAATGTGGAGGTGTACCTGGAGCCGGGCGAGGCTGTCGCGCTGAATGCCGGCTATCTGACGACGGAGATCCTCGACATTGTCGAGACAGATGCCCTTCCGGTGCTGATTCTTGACGCAAGTGCGGCCTGCCATATGCCGGACGTGCTGGAGATGCCGTATCGTCCGCCTCTTCGCGGCAGCGGCCAGCCGGGTGAGAAGGCTTATACGTACAGACTGAGCAGCTATACCTGTCTGGCGGGCGACATCATCGGGGACTACAGCTTCGATTCCGAGCTGCATGTCGGAGATCGTCTGGTATTTGAAGATATGGCGATTTACTCAATGGTTAAAAACAACACATTCAACGGTATTCCGCTGCCGTCGATTTACGGCATGGATGCCGACGGGGAATGCCGTCTGATTAAGGAATTTTCTTATCAGGATTTTAAGGAGCGCTTAAGCTGATGGATACAACAAGGCTTCGCGGATACCGCATGCCGGGAGAATTTGAGCCGCACGACGGCTGCCTGATGATCTGGCCTGTCAGACCGGGCAGCTGGAATTACGGCGGCAAGGCTGCGCAGAAGGCTTTCTGCGAGGTAATGAAGGCGATCGGCGAGAGTGAGCAGGTCTATGTGCTCGCAGATCGGGAGCATCTGCAGGAGGCGCGTGCGCAGGTGCCGTCAGGCGTGGAAGTGATTGAAATCGAGACGGATGATGCGTGGGCGCGTGACGTAGGTCCGACTTTTGTCGTGAACAGTGAAGGCGGACGTATCGGAATCGACTGGTGCTTTAATGCATGGGGCGGCGAATACGACGGTCTCTATGCGCACTGGGAGAAGGACGATGCAGCGGCAGGTGCTTTCTGCGATTATCTGCAGGACGAGCGCTTCGATGCACATCCCTTCGTGCTGGAGGGAGGCTCGATCCACTCCGACGGAGAAGGCACAATTCTGACAACAGAGGCCTGCCTCTTAAGCGGCGGCAGAAATCCGCAGCTTTCCAGAGAAGAAATCGAGACTGTCTTATGCAGCTGCCTCGGTGCGCAGAAAGTGATCTGGCTTCCGAACGGCATCGTCAATGACGAGACCAATGAGCACGTGGACAATGTCTGTGCGTTCGTGAGACCGGCCGAGGTCGTGCTTGCCTGGACAGACGATGAGAATGATCCGCAGTATGCTTTCAGCCATGCCTGCGAGCAGGTGCTGCTGCAGGAGAAGGATGCGCAGGGACGGGCCATTAAGGTTCATCGACTTCCGATCCCGTCAAAGCCGATCTGCATAGAAGAGAAGGATCTTCTGGGCTATGACTTCGAGGAGGGCGAGGATGTCCGCGAGGTCGGAGAACGCCTTGCTGCAAGTTATGTAAACTTCTATATTTCAAACGGCGGTGTCGTTGTGCCGCAGTTCGGAGATCCGCAGGATGCGGCAGCGGTGGAGCTGCTCGGGAAGCTGTTCCCGGAACGAAAGGTCTATCCGATCGATGCGAAAGACATTCTGCTCGGAGGAGGCAATATTCACTGCATTACACAGCAGATTCCGCGGGGGATGAGGCAGTGAAGAGAACCGAGGACTAGGGATCTCTTTCAGAAATTTCGGGAAAAGGATCCTCCGGATTATCAAAGTAAGTGAAAGAAAGGACGTCCGGTTTTATGAGAAATGTTACTGCAGCATCGATTCAGATGCAGTGCTGCGAAAGTGTGGAGGAAAATATCAGAACGGCAGACCGGCTGGTCAGAGCGGCGGCAGCAAAAGGCGCCCGTGTGATTCTTCTTCCGGAGCTGTTTGAGCGTCCGTATTTCTGCCAGCAGAGACAGTACGGCTTCTACCACTTTGCAAAACCGGTAGAAGAGAACGATGCTGTCCTGCATTTTCTGCCTGTGACAGAAGAGCTTGGCATTGTGCTTCCTTTAAGCATCTATGAGCGCGACGGCAATGTGCTCTACAACACAACAGCAGTGCTGGACTGCGGAAAGCTTCTCGGCATTTACAGAAAAACACATATTCCGGATGATCACTATTATCAGGAAAAGTTTTATTTCACACCCGGCAATACGGGCTTTAAAGTCTGGGACACAACGTACGGCAGAATCGGCATCGGTATCTGCTGGGATCAGTGGTTCCCGGAAACAGCACGCTGCCTGGCACTTGGCGGCGCAGAGCTTCTGCTCTATCCGACAGCGATCGGCAGTGAACCGATTCTGGAGTGCGACAGCATGCCGCACTGGCGAAGAGTCATGCAGGGCCATGCCGCAGCCAATCTGATGCCGGTCATCGCAGCCAATCGTTTCGGGACCGAAGTGGTAGAGCCATGCGAGGAGAACGGAAACCAGAGCTCATCCTTGAGCTTCTACGGCTCCGGCTTTATGACGGACAACACAGGAGAAATCGTGGAGAGCGCTGCACGCGAAGGAGAGGAGATCCTGGTTCACACTTATGATCTCGATGAGCTGCACAGCGCACGTCTGGAGTGGGGATTGTTCAGAGACCGCAGACCGGAATGCTACGGACAGATAACGAAGTGAAGCACCGGTGGCATATTGGATAAGGCAGTGATCGCTTGCGATATTATGAGTTGTTTAAGCGCGGAAGTGATTCGATACGGAGGAAAATAAGAATATGAGGAAATCATATGCGTTTTCAAAGACAGGAATCAAAGCTGCTTTAATCGGATTGTCCGTCGCAGCGCAGGCTTTATTCATGCCGGTGGAAATCATCACAGCTGATGATACTACAGCAGCCGGAACGGATACGCAGGTCGTGACGTTCGGAAGCTATGAGCAGAATAATGATCCTGCAGACGGATCAGAACCGATTGAGTGGTATGTGCTGGATCGTACCGGAGACAGTGCTTTGCTTCTCAGCAAAAACTGCCTGGATTATATGGTTTATCATGACGTTTTTACTTACGTTACATGGGAAACGTGTTCGCTGCGTCAGTGGATGAATTCTGAATTTCTGAATGCTGCTTTTTCAGATGCAGAACAGGCGTATATCATTCCGACTGAGCTGGTAACGAAAAGTAATTCCATCAGTTATGCTCCGGGTGGAAATAATACGATTGATCAGGTTTTTCTCCTCAGCTCAGAAGAGGCGAAACAGTATCTCACAACAATCGAATTGCTGACAGGCACAGGAACAGAATATTCGTATGCAAAAGGGCTTAAACTCAGTAAATTAGCCAAGGGTGAGACCGCCGAATATCGGCTGCGTTCGCCCGGAACACAGAGTGATTATGCTGCGAGCTGCAATATAGCGGGGGTATCGGAAGAAGGATTTTCGGTTGATATGCCCTGCGGTGTCCGCCCGGCTGTGTGGGTCGATGCAGACGCACTGAAGTGAAAATCAGAAAGTGCTGATCGTGGTTCCACATACAATCAGCACACAGAACTTTTATCTTATTTCCGGTTGCGTTATCTTCCGAATTGTGTATAATAAGAGTGTTGCCGATGTGGCTCAGTTGGTAGAGCAACGCATTCGTAATGCGTAGGTCGACGGTTCGAGTCCGTCCATCGGCTTTATTTTTTTGCTCAAAATTAATAATGTAAAAAGAAAAAACAGGGTGGAACAGTTCGGGATGAATTGTCCCACCCTGTTTTTTAAACACGTTTAATAGAAATACAAAAGCGGAACAATTCATATCCGGTGGATTGTCCCGCATTTTTTATTTCCTGACAAAAGGACAGCTATGTCAGAGCAGGCGTGCTTTCGCGCCGCGCTGAGGAGGCGGCGCATCTATGCCGAACGCAAGCGCGTGCGAATAGAAAGCCGTCTGCGAGGGCAGCGCAGAACCGGACGACGATACAGCGGAAGGCCGCTGGTCAGTAGGAGCAAAAACAGATCATGAAAGCTTCAATTTTGTCAGGAAAGAAAAAAGATTTTCGGCATAGTGCCGATTTTGTGCAGAATATCCGATAAGCATTGACTTTTCAGTGCGAAAGTTTGTAATATGTTGATAAAACCAGAGTTATTTTCAGCGAGAGTTTTTTAAGAACGCGGGAAAGGTGGTGCAGCTTCATGTTCATCGGCAAGAGTGTTCCCAGAGTTGACGCACATGATAAAGCCACAGGCCGTACAAAATACGCAGACGACCTGTGTGACAAGAGAGCATTTATAGCAAAGATTCTGCATGCCCCGGTTGCGCATGCATATGTAAAATCCATTGATATCTCCGAGGCAGAACAGGTCCCGGGCGTTGTAAAGGTACTGACCTGCTTTGACGTGCCGGAGCAGCCGTTCCCGACGGCCGGCCATCCGTGGTCCACGGATCCGTCCCATCAGGACATCGCAGACCGTCACCTGCTGACCAGACACGTACGCTATTACGGAGACGATGTCGCAGCAGTCGTCGCAGAAGACGAGGTAGCGGCAGTTCGTGCGCTTAAGAAGATCAAGGTAGAGTACGAGGAGCTTCCGTTTGTGCTGGATGCACAGGAAGCCATGAAGGACGGCGCTCCGCTGCTTCATAAGAAGTTCCCGAACAACATCCTGAAGCATACAAGCAGCAGTCAGGGTAATTATGAAGAGGCAATCAAGGAACCGGGCCTGATCAGAGTCGAGGGCTGGTACGATACGCCGACTGTACAGCATTGTCATATTGAAAATGCAGTCTGCTTCGCTTACCAGGAGAATGAGAAGACAGTCGTTGTGGCATCGACACAGATTCCGCATATCGTGCGCCGTGTCATCGGACAGGCACTCGGCATTCCGTGGGGCGATGTCCGCGTCATTAAGCCGTATATCGGCGGCGGTTTCGGCAACAAGCAGGACGTTCTTTATGAGCCGCTCTGCGCATGGCTGTCCCGCCAGGTCGGCGGACGCCTCGTCAAGCTGGAGTGTACACGTGAGGAAACCTTCCGCAATAACCGCGTGCGCCATGCGATCCACAGCCACATTATCTCCTATGTGCGTCCGGACGGCACACTGGTTGCAAGAAAGCTCGAAGCGTTCTCCAATCAGGGCGCCTATGCATCTCACGGCCATGCAATTGCTGCAAAAGGCATGGGTGCATTTGCAAGACTGTATCCCTGCCCGAACGTAGAGTGCGATGCATATACAGTATTTACAAACATTCAGCCGGGCGGCGCTATGCGCTCCTACGGCATGGCTCAGGCGGGCTTCGCCAATGCCGCTCATACAGATGATATCGCAGCCGCTCTTCACATGGATCCGCTGGAACTCAACAGAAAGATCCTGATGAAGAAAGGCTATGTAGATAATTTCTACAAGCTGGAGCTCTATAACGATACCTTCAATCAGTGCCTGGACAAGGGTGCTGCCTGGATCGATTATGAGCGCAAGCACAAGGAATACGAACACCAGACCGGCAATATCCGCCGCGGTATCGGTGTGGCACCGCTATGGTACAACACGGCAGTGTGGCCGATCTCTCTGGAGACCTCTTCCTGCCGTATGGTCGTCAACCAGGACGGTTCCGTACAGGTACAGGTCGGTGAGACGGAGATCGGTCAGGGCGCAGATACAGCCTATACACAGATGACAGCAGATACGCTCGGTGTTCCGCTGGAGAAGGTGCACGTTGTTTCCTGCCAGGATACGGACGTCACGCCTTTCGGTCTCGGCGCCTATGCATCACGTCAGACCTATACGGCCGGCATGGCAATCCGCGGCTGTGCAGAGGATCTGCGCGACAAGATTCTGAATGTTGCCTACCGCTACACGAGAATGCAGCCGTATCTGATGGACATTGTGGACGGCAATATCATCAGAACAACAGACGGCAGAGTCCTGATGTCACTCGGGGAGCTTGCAACGACAGCTCTTTATGATCTGGAGAACTCCATCCATCTGACAATGGAGAAGACAACGCAGATCAAGTCCAATGCCTACTCCTTCGGTGTCTGCTTCGCAGAGGTTGAAGTTGATATTGCAATGTGCAAGGTCAAGCTGCTGAACATCATCAACGTTCATGACTGCGGTACACTGATCAACCCGACACTGGCGAAGGCACAGGTAGAGGGCGGCATGAGCATGGGCATCGGCTATGCACTTTCCGAATGCATGCTTTACGACAAGAAGACAGGCAAGCTGCTGAACGGCAATCTTCTCGACTACAAGCTTTCTACTTTCATGGATCATCCGCACCTGGAAGCACAGTTTGTTGAGAATCCGGAACCGACATCGGCATACGGAACAAAGGCTCTCGGCGAGCCTCCGGTTGTTCCGGTTGCACCGGCAATCCGTGCGGCAATCCGTCAGGCAACAGGCGTTCCGCTGTACAATGTTCCGATGAATCCGCACCAGCTGTTTAAGAGATTTTCAGAAGAAGGACTGATTTAAAGAGAGGGCTCGCATATGTATGATATCAGCGCAATCTATGAAGCCGAAAGTACGGCTCATGCAGTAGAGCTGCTTCTGGCACATCCGGAAGCAAAGATTATCGCAGGCGGCTCCGACGTTCTTATTAAGGTTCGCGAAGGCCGCATGGCTGGCTGCGAACTCGTCAGCATCTACGGTCTGGACGAGCTTCGCGGTGTCACGATGGATGAAGAGGGAACGATCCGGATCGGATCTCTGACTTCCTTCTCACATATTCACAAGGATCCGATTGTAAAGAAGCATCTGCTGGCACTCAGTGATGCGGTCAATATGGTCGGCGGACCGCAGGTCCGTGCAATCGGAACAATCGGCGGAAATACCTGCAACGGTGTCACCTCCGCTGATTCTGCATCCACCCTGTTTGCCTATGACGCAGTGCTCGAGATCACGGGTCCGGAAGGCATTCGCATGGTGCCGATCGAGGAATTCTATCTCGGACCGGGCAAGGTTGATCTTCGTCCGGGCGAGCTTGAGACAGCAGTCTGCATTTCCAAAAAATCATGGTCCGGCTATAAGGGTTTCTATATTAAGTACGGCATGAGAAATGCAATGGAGATCGCAACGACAGGCTGCTCCGTCAACGTCAAGCTTTCACAGGACAAGAAGACAATCCGTGATGTCCGCATCGGCTTCGGCGTTGCGGCTCCGACTCCGATGCGTGCCCACGGCACAGAGGAGAAGGTGCGCGGAATGGAGGTATCTCCGGAGACAAGAAGTCTGATCGGTGATTCTGTCCTGGAAGAGGTTCGCCCGCGTGACAGCTGGAGAGCTTCCAAGGACTTCCGCCTGCATCTGTGCAAGACGATGGCCATGAGAGCATTTACAGAAGCGGTCAGAAGAGCAGGAGGTGAGTTAGATGACTGATGCAGAAGTAACCAGACAGTTTAAACAGGTGACCTGCACGATCAACGGAAAAAAGCGTACAGCAATCGTGGACGTGCGTGCATCCCTGACAGATATGCTCCGCGATGACTACAGACTGACTTCTGTCAAGAAGGGCTGTGAGGTCGGCGAGTGCGGTGCCTGCACCGTACTGATTGACGGAGAGGCATTCGACTCCTGCATCTACCTGGCAATCTGGGCAGATGGCAAGGACATTATCACACTGGAGGGGCTGGAAGGACCGAATGGAGAACTTTCCGACATCCAGCAGGCATTTATCGATGAGGCTGCCATCCAGTGCGGCTTCTGCTCACCGGGCTTTATCTTAAGCGCAAAGGAGATTCTGGATTCTGGAGAGCTGTATACAGATGCGGAGCTGCGCAAGCTGCTGTCCGGCCATCTGTGCCGATGCACGGGATATGAAAACATTCTGCGCGCCGTGAAGAAGACGATGTACAAGCGTCTCGGCAAGCAGCTGCCGGAAGTACTGATCGAGTGATCGGCTTTTGATGAGCAGCTGCCGGATGAATTAAATTAACAGAGAATTGAGACTGAAAAATGACGGGAGATATCTCCCGTCATTTTTATTGTATATATTTCAGTACATGACAAAAAAGCTGTTGCTCTGTTTCAGGAGCGTGTATACAATGGGCAAGGTGCGCTGTGAGCCGTGCAGACGGATTCTCGCAAAAGCACTTTTTTCACTACATAACATAATTACATATCTGTGGGAGGATATATGATTACAAAAGAGCAGTGGGGCGGTTTTTCCGGCCGTCTCTGGCGTGAAGAGATCAACGTCAGAGATTTCATCCAGAACAACTACACACCGTATGACGGAGACGAGAGCTTCCTGGCTGGCCCGACAGAGGCTACAGATAAGCTGTGGGCAAAGCTTTCCGAGCTTCAGAAGGAAGAGCGTGCAAAGGGCGGCGTTCTGGAATGCGAAACAGAAGTTGTTTCCGGCATTACAGCTTACGGCCCGGGCTACATCGATGAGTCCATGAAGGAGCTTGAGAAGGTTGTCGGTCTGCAGACAGATAAGCCGCTGAAGCGTGCATTCATGCCGTTCGGTGGTATCAACATGGCTGTAAAGGCAGCTTCCAACTATGGCTACGAAGTAAATCCGAAGTACCGCCATATCTTCACAGACTATCACAAGACACATAACCAGGCTGTATTCGATGCTTATACAGATGAGATGAAGAAGGCTCGCCACAGCCACATCATCACAGGTCTGCCGGATACCTATGGCCGCGGCCGTATCGTAGGCGACTATCGCCGTATTGCTCTTTACGGTATCGATGTCCTGATCGAGAATAAGGAATATGACAAGGCTCACTGCGGCGACGGCACAATGTTCGACGAAGTCATCCGTCTTCGTGAAGAGATCGCTGAGCAGATCAAGGCGCTGAAGGCTATGAAGGAAATGGCAGCAGCTTACGGCTACGACATCTCCAAGCCGGCAGCTAACGCAAGAGAAGCTGTTCAGTGGCTGTACTTCGGCTACCTTGCAGCTATCAAGACACAGAACGGTGCAGCTATGTCCGTAGGACGTGTCTCCACATTCCTTGATATCTACATTCAGCGTGACCTTGAGAACGGCACAATTACAGAGTCTGAGGCTCAGGAGCTGATCGACCACTTCGTTATGAAGTGCCGTATGGTCAAGTTCGCAAGAATTGAGTCCTACAACCAGCTGTTTTCCGGCGACCCGGTATGGGCTACTCTGGAAGTTGCAGGTACAGGCGTTGACGGCCGTTCCATGGTTACAAAGAACGACTACCGTTTCCTGCACACACTGGAGAACATGGGACCGTCTCCGGAGCCGAACCTCACAGTTCTTTACAGCTCAAGACTGCCGGAGAACTTCAAGAAGTACGCTGCGAAGATTTCTGTCACAACATCTTCCATCCAGTATGAGAACGATGATGTCATGAAGCCGGTCTGGGGCGATGACTACTCTATCTGCTGCTGTGTATCCGCTACACAGACAGGTAAGGAGATTCAGTTCTTCGGCGCACGTGCAAACCTTGCAAAGTGCCTCCTGTACGCGATCAACGGCGGTGTAGACGTATCCAGAGATCAGGTTGGACCGCCGGTTCGCCCGATCACAGGTGATGTTCTTGACTTCATCGAAGTTCGTGACAAGTTCGAGGCTATGATGGAGTGGCTTGCTGACCTTTATGTCAACACACTGAACCTGATCCACTACATGCACGACAAGTACTACTATGAAGCAGCTGAGATGGCACTGATCGATACAGATGTCCGCAGAACATTTGCAACAGGTATCGCAGGCTTCTCTCACGTTGTTGACTCTCTGTCCGCTATCAAGTATGCAACTGTTAAGCCGGTAAGAGATACAACAGGCTATGCTTACGACTTCATCGTAGAGGGCGACTTCCCGCGCTACGGCAACGATGATGACCGTGCAGACGAGCTGGCAGTATGGACTCTGAAGACCTTCCTTGAGAAGATCAAGAGAAGCCACACATATCGTAATTCTGAGCCGACAACCTCTATCCTTACCATCACATCCAACGTTGTTTACGGTAAGTATACAGGCAACATGCCGGACGGCCGCCGCGCAGGCACACCGCTTGCTCCGGGTGCTAACCCGTCCTACGGCGCAGAGAAGAGCGGTCTGCTTGCATCTCTGAACTCTCTGACCAAGATTCCGTACACATGGGCTCTTGACGGTATCTCCAATACCCAGACTATGAACCCGGGCGCACTTGGCCATGATGATGAAGAGCGTACAAACAATCTTGTAAATGTTCTGGACGGCTATTTCGATCAGGGTGCACACCACCTTAACGTTAACGTCTTTGGCCGTGAGAAGCTGGAAGATGCTATGGAGCATCCGGAAAAGCCGGAGTATGCAAACTTCACAATCCGTGTTTCCGGCTACGCTGTCAAGTTTATCGACCTGACAAGAGAGCAGCAGCTTGACGTTATCAGCCGTACCTTCCACGATCATCTGTAATGATAAAAGGAATTATTAATTCAACAGAGAGCTTCGGGTCCGTTGACGGACCCGGAGTTCGTTACTTATTCTTTATGCAGGGCTGCCGCATGCGCTGCCGCTACTGCCACAATCCGGAGACCTGGAACTGCTCTCTGCAGGAGGACGGTCTGGAACTGACACCGGAAGAGGCGTTCGAAAAAGCATGGCGCTTTAAGAATTACTGGAAGCGTAACGGCGGAATTACCGTGAGCGGAGGCGAAGCACTCCTGCAGATGGAATTCGTAACAGAACTGTTCCGGATTGCAAAGAAGCATAACGTGCATACCGCACTGGACACATCAGGTGAACCGTTCCCTGAAGAGGAGAAGGACAGAGAACAGTTCGACCGCCTGATGGAGGTGACGGATCTCTTTATTCTTGATCTCAAGGAGATCAACGATGAGCGTCACCGCGCACTGACAGGACATTCTAATAAGAACATTCTTGCCATGGCTTCTTACCTTTCGGAGCACGGAAAGGACATGTGGATCCGCCACGTCCTGGTACCGGAGGTGACAGACAGCGAGGAGGATCTGAAAGAGCTCGGCAGCTTCGTTTCAACCCTGAAGAGTGTAAAGCGCTTCGAGATTCTTCCCTATCACTCTCTGGGTGTGCCGAAGTACGAAAAGCTCGGAATCCCGTACACGCTTGAAGACACTGTTACGCCTTCAAAGAGCGAGATCGCGAGAGCAGAGGAGCTGCTCGGCACAAATAACTACAAAGGCTATCTGAATGACTGAAAGATAGTCGAAACAGTGTAAAGATTTTTACTTGACATCGCCGCTTCATTCGTTTATGATGGTCGTCATGGACGAACGATATGAAGCGGCGATGCTTTTTGATTTTTATGGAGAGCTGCTCACTGAGAAGCAGCGGGGTATTTATCAGGCGGTGATGTTTGATGATCTCTCTCTGGGAGAAACCGCCGAAGAATACAATATTACCCGGCAGGGCGTACATGATATGGTGCGCCGGTGTACAAAGATGCTGGAAGGCTATGAGGAAAAGCTGGGGCTGGTTCGCAGGTTTGTTGATCTGAAGAAGAAAGCAGAGGAGATTCGCTCACTTACAGATAATGAGAAGATCCGCAGACTGGCGGACGAAATCCTCGATGAGCTTTAACCAATCATAACGGAGAAGAATGTATGGCATTCGAAAACCTTACAGAAAAACTGCAGAATGTATTTCATAATCTGCGCAGTAAGGGCCGTCTGACGGAGGATGATGTTCATGAGGCCATGAAGCAGGTCAAGGTTGCCCTGCTGGAGGCGGACGTCAATTTCAAGGCCGTCAAAAACTTTGTCTATACAGTGGAGCAGAAGGCAGTCGGCGAAGACGTCATGAACGGTCTGAATCCCGGTCAGATGGTGATCAAGATCGTACACGATGAGCTGGTCAACCTGATGGGCTCCGAAACAACGGAGATTCCGCTTAAGACAAGCGGTATCACGGTGATTCTGATGGCCGGTCTTCAGGGATCCGGTAAGACAACTACGGCTGCTAAACTGGCAGGTAATTTCAAGCGGAAAGGCAAAAGACCTCTCCTGGTTGCCTGCGACGTATACCGTCCCGGTGCAATCTCACAGCTTGAGACCAACGCCGCAAAGGTCGGTGTTCCGGTCTTCACAATGGGAGACAAGAAGAATCCCGTTGACATTGCAAAGGCCGGCTATGCACATGCGCAGGCTAACGGCAACAACATCGTGATCATCGATACGGCAGGTCGTCTGCAGGTCGATGACGACATGATGAAGGAGCTGAAGAATATCAAAAAGGATGTGGAGGTTGACTTCACGGTTCTGGTCGTCGATGCGATGACAGGTCAGGAATCCGTTAATGTCGCCCGCACATTTACCTATAAAGTCGGTATCGACGGCGTCATCCTGACGAAGTGCGACGGCGATACAAGAGGCGGTGCGGCGCTGTCTGTCAAGGCAATGACCGGCAAACCGCTGCTCTACGTGGGTATGGGCGAGAAGATGGATGATCTTCAGCAGTTCTACCCGGAGCGTATGGCTGACAGAATCCTCGGCATGGGTGATGTGATGACCCTGATTGAAAAAGCGCAGGCGAACATCGACACCGAGAAGGCAGCCGAGATGGAGAAGAAGATCCGCAAGGCATCTTTCGGCTTCGATGATTATCTGACCAGTATGGAACAGATGAAG
>JAUNAG010000046.1 GCA_030527685.1 Lachnospiraceae bacterium
GCTTTATCTACGACGGCGTTTTTGAAGAGGTACTGGACCGTCTCGGTGAGATGCCGCTGCCTCCTTATATTCATCATCGTCTGGAAGACCGCACAAGATACAATACGGTCTACGCTGAGCATGAGGGATCTGCAGCAGCTCCGACAGCAGGCCTGCATTTTACACCGGAACTTTTGAAGGAGATCGAGGACAAGGGCGTAAATATTGCTCATGTGACCCTTCATGTCGGACTCGGAACCTTCCGGCCGGTTAAGACAGACAATGTTGAAGGACATCACATGCACTCGGAATACTATTCTGTATCTCCGGAGACCGCAGAGCTTGTCAACAGAACAAAGGAGAACGGCGGACGTGTCATCTGCGTCGGAACAACATCCTGCAGAACGATTGAGTCAGCCGCAGACGAGAACGGCAGACTGCAGGCAGGAAGCGGATGGACAGAGATCTTTATCTATCCGGGCTATCAGTTCAAGCTGATGGACGGACTGATTACCAATTTCCATCTTCCGCAGTCCACACTGGTGATGCTTGTCAGTGCATTTGCAGGCAAGGAGCACGTGCTGAATGCCTATCGTGAAGCTGTAAAGGAGCGTTACCGTTTCTTCAGCTTCGGCGATGCCATGATGCTGGAATAATGAAAAAGTGAGAATATCATAACGGAGCCTTCACACTGAAAAACCGGTGTGAAGGCTCCGTTTGTCGTTTCGTTTTCAGCTGCTGACCGAACCGGGAGTTTCCGGAGGCAGAAAACAGGAATCGTACAGCTTCCGGAATTCGGTCGGCGTATAGCCGGTATGAATTTTGAACATCCTCAGAAAGGCGGTGTGAGATGAAAAACCGGAGGCGAGTGCAACATCGAGCACCGGAATCTCCTGATTGATCAGCAGAGTTTTGGCGTGGTTGATGCGCTTCTGGTTCACATACTTGTAGAAAGAAATGTTCATGTATTTATTAAAGAGTCTGGAGAAATGATACTTGCTGAAGCCGGCCAGAGAGGCCATCTGCTCCAGTGTCAGATCTTCCGAGAAGTGCTCATTGATATAACTGCACACATCGAAGAATTTCTCCATATAATCTTTTTTCTGTGACTGTCCCTCGCGATCCTGCTCAGACTGCTGGAGCTCAGAGCGCGCTCTCGCGATGCAGGCAAGCATTTCCATGAACTTTGCATAGATGACGGTCGTGTAGCAGGAGGACGACTGCTCATACTCACTGCGGATCTCGCTGACAAGGCGGCAGAGTGTCCCGTGAATGCCGGGATCGTGTTCGGGGGTGATCAGAACAGCGGGAGAGAGCATGGCCGTGATGGTATCGAGCTCGCGCAGATCCATGATGTTCATCACGAGCTGGAAGATCAGACGCTCTCCTTCCGGCGGCGCCAGAAGCTCATGCAGAACGCTGGGGCAGATGAGCAGAATATCCCGCTCGCGAAGATGGTAATCTTCTTCGCCGCAGAGAACGCGGTAAGGCCCCTCCAGAGGCATGATCAGTTCAAAGGCCGGATGCCAGTGAGGCGGATAATTCTCCGGCTGCACATTGTCGTAAAGCTTGAGACTGCTGGAATGATCGGCAAACAGGATTGTCTCCCTTGTGCCGGAAAGCTGTTCAATCACAGATATTCCCTCCGATGCATGTATCAGCTGAGCAGTGCAAGATCTCCATAGAAGTTCGGATAAGAGATGTTTACACAGGTCTCATCCAGAATGGTTGTCGGTGTCTGTGAGATCAGACCGGCAACAGAGAAAGCCATGGCGAGACGATGATCTCCGAGCGGATCAACTGCTGCGCCGCTTAAGGTGCCGCCGTAGATCACCATGCCGTCTTCCGACTCGTCAACACGGATGCCCATCTTGCGCAGATTTTCTGCGATTGCTGCAAGACGGTCGGACTCCTTGACGCGAAGCTCGCCGGCATCACGGATGACCGTTTTGCCTTCCGCAGCGGCTGCCATAACGGCGATCACCGGCAGCTCGTCGATCAGTGTAGGAATGAGCGCGCCTCCGATTTCGGTGCCGTGCAGTCTGGATGAGGAGACCGTAATATCAGCGACAGGCTCCTTGCCCTCCATATGAACGTTGGAGAGCGTCATCTGGCCGCCCATGGCGCGGATGACACGAAGCATGCCGTCTCTTGTTTCGTTGATGCCGACATTACGCAGCGTGACCTCGGAGTTTCTGACAAGCAGGCCGGCTGCAAGGAAATAAGCGGCAGAGGAGATATCTCCCGGAACGATAATATTCTGTCCGGTCAGAACGGTGCCCGGATACAGAATGGTTGTCACAGCTTCGGAATCCCTGCTCTTCCGGATCTTCAGGTTGCCTCCGAAGGCGCCGAGCATCAGTTCCGTGTGATTGCGGGAGAGAGCAGGTTCTGTGAAGAAGGTCGGATCTTCGGCATAAAGACCGGCCAGAAGCACACAGGATTTGACCTGTGCGGATGCAACCGGGCTGGTATAGCGGATTCCTCTCGGAACACCGCCTGCAATGCGGAGCGGAAGGCGGTTGTCATCATTGTTCGATGCAACGAGAATACCCATCTCGGTAAGCGGACGGATGATACGGGCCATGGGGCGCTTCTGCAGAGAGCTGTCTCCGGTGATATGGGAAGAAAAGCTCTGGCCGGCCAGAATGCCGGAGAGAAGACGCACGGTGGTGCCGCTGTTTTCGGCATTGAGCTCTACACCGTCCGGAGCATGCAGGCCGTGCAGGCCGACGCCGTGAATGATGAGAGCGGCTTCTTCGGACGGCTCTTTCGGATCTGCGGAAACAGATGCCGGAACCTCCTCAATGGAGACGCCGAGACGGCGGAAGCATTCCAGTGTGGCAAGGCAGTCTGCGCTCTTCAGGAAGCCGCGGACAACGGTGTCGCCTTCTGCAATGGCACCGAGCATGATGCTGCGGTGAGAGATGGACTTGTCGCCGGGCACAGAAAGCGTGCCGTGCAGTGAACGTGCTTTTTGAATCGTCAGCATAAAAAAATCTCCTATCAGCCCTCGTAAACTTTGTAAAATCTGGTTTTCAGAACATCGGCAGCCTGATCAGCGGCATCCTGCTCGTAGAATTCGACACGAAGTACACCCTGCTCGAAGCTGCGGTTATGTACGATGCCGATATTTTTCATGGAAATATTCTCGCCGGCCAGGACTCCGGCAATCTTTGCGATGGCACCGGCTTCATCCGCGATGTCGACGTAGACGCGGTAATCCTTCTTGATCGGACCTCTGGAGTCGTTCGAGAAGCTGTCGCGGTATTCCTTGCTTTCGGCGAAGCAGGCCATCAGCTTTTCTGCATTTCCGTTCCGGACTGCAAAGCGGAAATCAGTCAGCTTGCGGATGTACTGATCGAGGACGATGCAGATATTGTCGCTGTTTGCCAGGCAGATTTCCTGCCACATCTGCGGTGAAGAGGAGGAGATGCGGGTAATATCCTTGAAACCGCCTGCTGCGATGGTGCGCATGTATTCCTCGGGTCCGTCCAGGCTCTTGACCATATTGACGAGAGCGGCGGAAACAATGTGGGGAACGTGGCTGATAGCGGCTGTCACAAAATCATGCTCATTCGGACTGATAATCAGAGGAAGAGCGCCGAGGGAAGAGATAAACTCCGAGAATGCGCTCAGGCGTTCGATCGGAACATCGCTTCCGGGTGTGAGAATATACCAGGCATTCTCAATCATACGGTCAGTTGCATTTTCATAACCGGTCTTCTCAGAACCGGCCATGGGGTGCCCTCCGATAAAGCAGTTTCCGAGACCGAGCTTTTCAACTGCCTGGTGAATTCCGCCCTTGGTGGAGCCGACATCCGTCACAATCGTTCCCGGTGCAAGATAGGGCTTGAGTGCCTCCAGCTCCTTAATCATTGTGACAACGGGGGTGCAGAGGAAGATGTAGTCGCATTCGGAAAATGCACCTGAGATCTCCCAGCAGGCCTCACTGACGGTGCCGTCGCGCATGGCGTCACTTAATACAGAGGCGGTGCGGTTGTAGGCAAGAATTCTGGCATCGGGATAAACACGGCGGACTGCTTTTGCAATGGAACCGCCGATCAGACCGAGACCGATAAAACCGATATTCATAAATCATCCTCGTTTGTTGCTTATTTTAACAGTATCCGAAACCTGTATTTTCATCAGGCAAAATAATATTATATCACCTTTTGGAAGTGAAGCACAGCACACATAAAATACTTGAAAATTGACTAACAAATTCGTATAATGAGGTCAACGTGTTGTGACGTCTTAACAATGGACTGCGGGAATTGTTGAAAATATATGGGCCATTTGCAACAAAACAGAGCGCATGGCCTTCCCGGATCAAGACAAAAGACGCTGCAGCAAAATCAGGTTTCGGGAGGTTATTATGAACGTTTTCAGAACTGACAGAGTTCGCAATGTAGTACTGCTTGGCCACGGCGGAGCAGGCAAGACAACACTGGCAGAAGCTATGGCATATCTGTCCGGCGTTACCAGCAGAATGGGTACTGTCACTGACGGCAATACGATCAGTGATTATGATAAGGAAGAGATTAAGAGAAAGTTCTCAATTTCCACTTCTGTTATTCCGGTTGAGGTTGACAAGGTAAAGATCAATCTCCTGGATACACCGGGTTTCTTTGACTTCGTCGGCGAAGTGGAAGAGGCAGTTGGTGTTGCTGATGCAGCCATCATCGTGGTTTCCGGCAAGAGCGGCGTTCAGGTCGGTACAGAGAAGGCATGGAATTACTGCGAAGAGCGCAACATTCCGCGCATGATCTTCGTAACAGAGATGGATAACGACGACGTCAGCTACCGTGAAGTTGTTGAGAAGCTGCAGGAACTCTTCGGCAAGAAGATCGCTCCGCTGCATATGCCGATTCGTGAGGACGGAAAGTTTGTCGGCTATGTCAACATCGTCAAGCAGGCAGGCAGACGTTTCATCGATAAGGACAAGAAGGAAGAGTGCCCGGTTCCGGATTATCTGGAAGAGTATCTCGAGAACTACCATGAAGCTCTGATGGAATCTGTTGCAGAGACCTCCGAAGAGTACATGGAGCGCTATTTCGGCGGCGATGAGTTTACAACAACAGAAGTTTCCGCAGCACTTGCCACCAACATTGCAGAATGCGCAATCGTTCCGGTATGCATGGGTTCACCGGTCAACCTGCTCGGTGTCTCCAACCTGATGGAAGACATCTGCGAGTACTTCCCGGATCCGTCCAAGCGTCCGTGCAAGGGTATCAACTCCAAGACAAACGACGTATTCGAAGCAAATTATGATTTCCAGAAGGCAAAGAGTGCCTATGTCTGGAAGACCATCTCCGATCCGTTCATCGGCAAGTACAGCCTGATCAAGGTCTGCTCCGGCACACTGAAGTCAGACGATACACTGTTCAACGTCAGCAAGGGAACTGAAGAGCGTCTCGGCAAGCTGTATGTTCTGCGCGGAAACAAGCCGCAGGAAGTCAGCGAGCTGTTCGCCGGAGATATCGGCGCGCTTGCAAAGCTCGGTGATGTTGCGACAGGCGATACACTGTCCTCCAAGACAACACCGGTGATCTATCCGAAGGCAATTCTTTCCACACCGTACACCTATCAGAGATACCGTGCGGTCAACAAGGGTGATGAGGACAAGGTTGCACAGGCAATGAGCAAACTTGCCATCGAGGATCTGACATTCAAGAGTGTCGTTGATTCCGCAAATCATCAGAGCCTGATTTATGCAATCGGCGATCAGCAGATTGATGTCATCAAGAGCAAGCTGAAAGAACGCTATAAGGTTGATATCGAGCTTTCCGCTCCGAAGGTTGCTTTCCGTGAGACAATCCGCAAGAAGTCCGATGTAGAAGGCAAGTACAAGAAGCAGACAGGCGGCCACGGCCAGTACGGTCATGTCAAGATGCGCTTCGAGCCGAGCGGCGATATGACAAAGCCGTATGAGTTCGCAATCGAAGTTGTCGGCGGTGCAGTTCCGAAGAACTATTATCCGGCAGTTGAGAAGGGGCTGAACGAATGCGTACAGAGTGGACCGGTTGCAGCTTATCCGGTAGTCGGCGTCAAGGCAGTCCTCTATGATGGTTCTTACCATCCGGTTGACTCCTCCGAGCAGGCATTCAAGACCGCTACACACCTTGCATTCAAGGATGGCTTCATGAAGGCAGATCCGATCCTTCTTGAGCCGATTGTAAATCTGAAGGTTACTGTGAAGGATCAGTTCACAGGCGACGTTATGGGCGATCTGAATAAGAGACGCGGACGTGTCCTGGGCATGAATCCGGATCATAAGGGCAACACCATCATCGAAGCAGATGTTCCGCAGACAGAGATGTACGGATACGGAACAGTTCTTCGCTCCATGACCGGCGGTTCCGGTGACTTTGCTTTCGAGTTCGCACGCTATGAGCAGGCTCCGGCTGATGTTCAGCAGAAGCAGATTGCTGCACGTGCAGACAAGCTGAAGCAGGGCGAGGAATAAAACAGGCCTGTAACAGTTTTTGAAACAGCATAAGAACAAAAAAATCCTGCCGCATGTATGCGGCAGGATTTTTGACTTTAAAACAGGAAAGTGAATCGAATGGATCCGTTTTTTGTCGTTCGACGGATTCAAAGTATTTATTTCTTTTCGATCTCTTCGGAATCGCCGAGGAGAGCGTTGCGCTCAGCTTCAACGCGGAAAAGCATCTTGGTGATCTTGCTGGTTGTGCTGCGAACCTTGTCTGCGGACTGGTCATGATTCAGAGTATTGATGATGCTTGCGATATATTTGTACATATTCGCTGTCTCATAATACGGCTTATCAAGCAGCTCCTGCGGACGATAGCAGAGGTTGGTTGTGATCAGCTTGGTGAAGAGACCCTTTTCATAGTACTCGTCAAACTTGGCAAAACCGTCTGTGAAAAGTCCGAAGGTGGTGCAGATAAAGACGCGCTTTGCTCCGCGTTCCTTCATCTGCTTGCAGACGTCAAGCATGGAACCGCCGGAGGAGATCATGTCATCGATGACGACGCAGTCTTTTCCTTCAACGGAAGCACCGAGGAATTCGTGTGCAACAATCGGGTTCTTGCCGTTGACGATCTTTGAATAGTCGCGGCGCTTGTAGAACATACCGATATCGGCGCCGAGAATATTGGAGAAATAAACGGCACGGTTCATGGCACCTTCATCCGGGCTGATGACCATGAAGTGGTCACTGTCAAAATTCAGATCCGGAGCAGCCTTCAGCAGTGCGCGAAGGAACTGGTAGGTCGGCATGAAGTTGTCAAAGCCGCGAAGCGGAATCGCATTGCGGACACGGGGATCATGTGCGTCGAAGGTAATGATCTCCGATACGCCGTAGCTCTGCAGTTCACGGAGAGCCATAGCTGCATCAAGAGATTCTCTTCCGGAGCGCTTGTGCTGTCTGCTTTCATATAAGAAAGGCATGATGACGCTGATTCTGTGTGCCTTTCCGTTTGCGGCAGAGATGATTCGTTTCAGATCCTGAAAATGATTGTCCGGTGACATGTGGTTAACGCGTCCGCAAAGCTTGTAGGTGACGCTGTAGTTCATGACATCGGCAACGATATAAAGATCGGTACCACGAACAGACTCGTTGAGAGTCGCTTTTCCTTCACCGGTGCCATACCGGCTGAGGTGTGCATCGAGCAGATAATTGTTTTCAATGTAACCCTGACGTGTCAGAGCCTCCTTGTCGTGCTCGCCGATAGCGCGGCGCATCTTGACAAGTGAGGAATTAATCTGCTTGGCGATCGGGCGGCTGCCTTCAATATAGGTAATTTTGAGCGGAGCCACAGGCAGTACTTTTTCCGTCTTTTCAGAAACAGACATGGATACCTCCGTTTGATGGTAGATAATAGTGGTGGTACTTATCATAGCATCGCGGAAAGAATCCTTCAAGGTTGATTCCTGCAGAAGAGGGCATTATAATCTACACTGTTTCCGTTGACTTTTATGACTGCGGTTGCCAGTCAGGGGCAAAATTGTTATGATGTGAAGAACGGCAGGCTTCAACGGGCTGCCGTTTCAGTGCAAGTTGATGAAAAAATGATACGGCCCGAAGGAGCAGACAGAAAGAATGACAGTCTTTAAAGGACATGAAATCAGTGTGGTTCAGGAGAACAGCATCGCCTGGGAAGAAGGTGTGGAACCCGGGATGTTTCTGGTTTCTGTCAATGGTACGCCGGTCGAGGACGTGTTCGATTATCGCTTCTTAATGAATGACGAGCATGTGGATGTTCTGATTCGTGAAGCAAACGGTGATGAGACACTTCTGGAGATTGACAAGGAAGCAGATGAGGATTTCGGTGTGGAGTTCGTATCTTCCATGATGGATGATTACAAGTCCTGCCACAACCGCTGTATCTTCTGCTTTATTGATCAGATGCCGCCCGGCATGAGAGATACTCTGTATTTTAAAGATGATGATTCGCGTCTGTCTTTTCTGCAGGGTAATTATGTGACGCTGACCAATATGAATGACCGGGATATCAACCGCATCATCCGCTACAGGATGGAGCCGATCAATATCTCGGTGCAGACGACGAATCCGGAGCTTCGTGTGAAAATGCTGCGGAACCGTTTTGCCGGCGATATTTTCCCGAAGCTGAAAAAGCTGAAGGATGCCGGTATTGCAATGAACGGACAGATCGTACTCTGCAAGGGATGGAATGACGGAGCGGAACTTGACAGAACGATTTCGGATCTGACAGAGTACCTTCCGGAGATGCGCAGCGTTTCGGTTGTACCGGTCGGCCTCAGCCGTTTCAGAGACGGTCTGGAAAAGCTGGAGCCGTTTACGAAAGAGGATGCGGAGCAGGTCATCGACATGATCGAGGGCTGGCAGAAGCGGATCTGGGAAAAGCTGGCAGCTTCTTACGTGCCGGAGGAGGATGAGACGGAGCCGGACCTGATGCGCGGAGCGCCGAGACATTTTATCCATGCTTCGGACGAGTGGTATATTCTTGCCGGAAGAGAGCTTCCGCCTGCAGAACAGTACGACGGCTTCATTCAGTATGAAAACGGCGTCGGCATGCTTCGCCTGCTTCAGATGGAGACGGACGAGGCGCTTGCGAAATACAGGAAGGAGCAGACACTGACTGAAAAAACACAGCAGCGTCGTGTGACTTCCGTCTGCGGACTGCTTGCGGCTCCTTATATTAGAAGGATTATGGAACAGATTGAGGCTGCATTTCCATGGGTAAAGGTGGATGTCTGCCCGATCCGGAACAGGTTCTTCGGAGAGAGTATTACAGTAACGGGACTGATTACAGGACAGGATCTGATCAGTCAGCTTCAGGAGCGCAGAGAAAACGGAATTGATCTGGGAGAAGAACTGCTTCTGCCTGTCAGCACACTTCGTGCGGGAGAGAGGGTTCTTCTTGATGATATATGCATTGATGATATTGAGCGCAGTCTCGGCATCCCGGTGAGGGTGGTCTGGGACAGCGGTGAGGACACGGTGAGAGCGGCTCTGGGCCTGCCGCCGGTCAGGAAGGAAGAAAGACAAATTTATGAGTAAACCGATTGTTGCCATTGTAGGCAGACCGAACGTCGGCAAGTCCACGCTGTTTAACGCACTTGCCGGAAAGAATCTGTCCATCGTAAAGGACACGCCGGGCGTGACACGTGACCGTATCTACGCAGACGTGGAATGGGCAGGCTATCATTTCACTATGATTGATACAGGCGGTATCGAGCCGGATTCGGCCGATGTCATCCTGAGACAGATGAGAGAGCAGGCAGAGATTGCCATCGAGACTGCCGATGTCATCGTCTTTATGGTAGACCTCAGAAGCGGTCTGCAGGACGCGGACGGCAAGGTTGCGGACATGCTCCGCAAATCCGGAAAGCCGGTAATCTTATGCGTCAATGCGGTTGACAACTATAAGACACAGTCACCGTACATTTACGAATTCTATGAACTGGGAATCGGAGATCCGGTTCCGGTTTCTGCGGCAAACAGACAGGGTCTGGGTGATCTTCTCGATCAGGTAACCCGCAATTTCAGCGAGATGGGTACTGAAGAAGAGGAGCACGAGATTCCGCGTGTTGCGATCATCGGTAAGCCGAATGTCGGCAAGTCCAGCATTATCAACAAGCTGCTGGGTGAGAGCCGTGTCATTGTATCGAACGTTGCGGGCACAACCCGTGATTCCATTGATACAAATGTACGGTGGAACGGCAAGGATTATACTTTCATCGACACCGCCGGACTCCGCAGAAAGAGCAAGGTCAAGGAAGAGCTGGAGCGCTATACGGTTATCCGTACAGTAACGGCTGTTGAGCGTGCGGACGTTGTCGTTCTTGTTATCGATGCGGTGGAGGGTATCTCCGAGCAGGATGCCAAGATTGCCGGAATCGCACATGACCGCGGCAAGGGAATTGTCATTGCAGTCAACAAGTGGGATGCATATCCGGACAAGGATTCCAAGAGTACGGTGGAATTCGAGGCTGAGGTCAGAAGAATTCTGTCCTACCTCTCCTATGCCGAGATTCTGTTTATCTCTGCAGAAACCGGACAGCGCCTGAACAAGCTGTTCTCTACAATTGATATGGTTCTGGAGAATCAGAACAGACGAATCCAGACAGGTGTTCTGAACGAGATCATGACGGAAGCAGTCGCTATGCAGGCTCCTCCGACAGACAAGGGCAGAAGACTGAAGCTCTACTACATCACACAGGTTGCAGTAGGACCGCCGACCTTCGTCATCTTCGTAAACGACAAGGAGCTGATGCATTTCTCCTATGTCCGCTACATGGAGAATCAGATCCGTCAGACCTTCGCATTTAAGGGAACAGCGCTGAAATTCATCATCCGCCAGCGCTCCGAGAAGGACAGAACGTCACTCGAATAAGACAGCAGGGGGAGATAGTTTCATGCTTTACAGAATTTTGTCACTGGCTATCGGCTATGCTTTCGGTCTGTTTCAGACATCTTATCTGATCGGAAAGAGACATGGCGTTGATATCCGCACACAGGGCTCCGGAAATGCAGGCACGACCAATGCGCTGCGCACCATGGGCAAAAAGACGGCGCTGATCGTCATGCTTTGTGATGTTGCCAAATGCGTTCTCGCAACACTGGTTGTACACTGGATCTTTGGAGGAACGCATCCGGAAATTGATTATCTGCTTCGCACCTGGGCAGGCCTCGGTGCCGTGCTCGGTCATAATTATCCGTTTTATATGGGCTTCAAGGGAGGAAAGGGAGTCGCCTGCATCGGCGGCTTCATCATCTCGATTTCTCCGAAGCTGATGTTTCCGATCGGTCTGGTGCTGTTCTTCGGAATCATTGCGCTGACACACTATGTATCACTCAGCAGTCTGTGCATCGGCGTATTCCTGATGACAGGCACCGTGATTCTCGGACAGACGGGAAGCTTCGGAATGCCGCAGGCGGCACTTGCGGAAATGTATGTGCTGGTTGCCGTGATTGTGGGACAGATGTATTACAGACACAGAGAAAACATTGGCCGCCTTCTGCACGGAACAGAGCGGAAGACCTATATCTTCGGGAAGGAGAAGAAGGCATGAAAAAAGTGACTGTGATTGGCTGCGGAGCATGGGGAATGGCACTTGCCTCTCATCTCGCAGGCCTCGGACACAGCGTGCTGGTATGGGCGCATGATGAGGGTGTAAGAGATTCACTTCGAAAGGAACGCGCACTTCCGAAGGTTTTCCCGGGCATTACATTTCCCGAATATATCCGCTATACCTGCGATATGGAGGAGGCTGTAACCGGAAGAGATCTTCTGGTTTTTGCAGTGGCTTCTCCGTTTACAAGAAGCACGGCTGAGCGCTTTGCTCCCTATATTGCAGACGGTCAGAAGATTGTCTCTGTGACAAAGGGAATTGAAGACAAGACACTGATGACGCAGACCCAGATTCTGCGCAGTGTGCTTCCGAATACAAGAATTGCAGCTTTATCGGGCCCGACACATGCTGAAGAAGTCATCCGTTCCAAGCCGACACTGATTGTAGCTGCTTCTCCGGACAGAGAGCTTGCGGAGTACGTGCAGGATTTATTTATTGCACCGTACTTCAGAGTTTATACAAGCCCGGATGAGCTGGGTGTGGAAATCGGCGGCTCTCTGAAGAATGTCATTGCTCTTGCGGCAGGTATGATTGACGGCTTGGGAACAGGTGATAATTCCAAGGCTGCAATTATTACACGCGGTATGTATGAGATGAGAGCACTGGCTGAAAAGATGGGCGCAATGGATGAGACGATTACCGGTCTTTCCGGAATCGGCGATCTGATTGTAACCTGTATGTCAGTTCATTCGAGAAATCACCGTGCAGGTGAGCTGATCGGTCAGGGACTTTCTGTGGAAGAGGCAATGGAGCAGGTAGGACAGGTTGTAGAAGGATATTATTCTGCAAAATCTGCGATGGGACTTGCGGAGAAGTACGGAGCTTCCCTGCCGATCACAGCAGAGATCAACCGTATTCTCTTTGAAGGAAAGAGCCCGCAGGATGCGCTGGTCGATCTGATGCTGCGTGATCGGAAGATGGAATCGGTTTTCAGACAAGAAGATCTGCCGGAATGCTGGAAGAACGATAGTTCTCATTGAGACTGTCGATCGTAGCAACCTCGGTTTCATCAAGTTCAAAATCAAATATCTGGCTGTTTTCGAGAAGGCGTTCATCCCGGACTGTTTTCGGGATGACGCAGCAGCCTTTCTGAAGAATCCACCGGAGGCCGACCTGAGCGGTACTCCGGTTATATTTTTCTGCAATTCTCTGCATGACGGCGCGCTCTGCGTAGGCACCTCTTGCAAGCGGCGCATAGGCCTGTACAACAATGCCGTTTTTCTGACAGAACTCACGGATGCCGTCCTGGCTGAAGAGCGGATGATACTCGATCTGATTGACGGCAGGAGGAATCTCGCAGTGTTCGAGAAGATCCGTGAGCTGGTACTCATCAAAGTTGGAGACACCGATAGCCTTGGCGCGGCCGGAGCGATAGATTTCCTCCATTACCTTCCAGGTATTCAGGTAGCAGCCCGGAACAGGCCAGTGCACAAGATACAGATCGACATATTCCAGATCAAGACGTTCCAGAGAGCGCTCAAAGGCTCCCATGACATTTCCGATGCGCTGTGCATTGTTCCAGATCTTGGTTGTAATAAAAAGCTCATCGCGGGGGACACCGCACTGTGCGACACCCTTTCCCACAAATTCTTCATTTTTATAGGCAGAGGCGGTGTCGAAGAGACGGTATCCCATTGTAACGGCGGAGCTCATGGCTCTCTCGAGATCCCCTGCACCGGCTTTGTAGAGTCCCAGGCCGAGTCTGGGCATTACAAGTCCGTTGTTCAGTTTGACCAGTCGTTCCATTCTGACCCCCTTGGATAGATTTTCTGACACCAGAATAATTTATAGATTCTGTTAGTATAACAAATAGAGTTGACGGAAAAGATAAGGGAGTATTACAAAAAATTTACAACCGCGATATTTTGTAAAAAATTGCGAAAAAATGAGGCTTCTGACAACCGGAAAACTGTCTCCTTCGCGATGAGAACGGCGTTTTTGGCGTGCATTTTGTCACGTACATAAAGGCCGGCAGGCAAAAAAGTCTTGCAAATCAATCACATAAATGTTACATTGCTGTTAACATTGCAAAACAAATGATGGGGGATAGTTCATGAAAAAACTGATAGCATGTCTTCTGGCTTTCATAATTGCCATGACACCGGTCTCTGTATTTGCCGATGTATCAAGAACGTCAACAGTGACTTCCGGTGCTTCGACAGTAACACCGGGTTATTATTATCTGGTTCCGGTATGTGCACCGAACAGAACGCTTTCTATTCTGAGCGCGTCGAAGAAGACCGGCGCAACAGCATGTACGGGAACACTTGCCAACAAGTCACAGCGCGTCTGGAAGATTACAGCGGCAGCAGGCGGCTCCTATTCTATTAAGAATATGAATTCCAACATGGTGCTTTCCGCAAAGAACAATACAACTGCGGTAGGCGGAGCTGTTATTCAGGAGTCCTATACAAAGCTGAACAGAGAACGCTGGTATTTTATCAAGAGCGGCAGCTACTATATCATTCAGTCATCCATTTCCAGGAGAGTTCTCGGTGTACATAACGGCAGTACTGCCAACGCAGCCAAGGTTAATCTGCAGGCCTATTCAGGCGTTTCCAAGCAGAAATGGGCACTTGTCAAGTATGTCAAGGGCTCACAGCCGAAGTCGCCGGTTAAGAGCACAACAAAGTACAAGACAACAAATAAGAAAGATCTTTCCGCTGCCGATTACGCAGTGCTGAACAACATCATCGGTGCGGTTGAGACGGGCGGACAGGTATACGGACAGCGCGATTACGGCGATTACACAGCTCCGTACACAAACAGCAGCATCGAGTACACCTGCACACTGGGCTGGGGCGCTTTCTACGGCGATGAGGCACAGTACCTGATCAAGTCCATTAAGACCCGCGCGCCGAAGACATTTGCAGCCATCGATAAGAAGGGTCTGATTGCCAAGAAACTTGAAGTCAACTGGGTAAAGACCAGATGGAAGCCCAATGCGACAGAGATCGCTCTTCTGAAGAAGCTGATTACAACATCCATCGGCAAGAAGATTCAGGATGAGATGGTCACAAAGCTGATGAAATCCTACGCGGCACGCTGCAAGGCATCCTTTACAAACAATACATTCGCACTGATGATGTATTGCGAGATCTCACATCTCGGCGGTGTAGGTGCGGCAAACAGAATCTTCTCACGCTGCGGCGGAAATTATACGCTCGACGGCATTGTTGCTTCCCTCTATCAGGAGTATAATACCGCCAATAAGGTCGGAAGCAGGAAGTTCTGGTCACGCCATATGAAGTGTGTGGAATTCATTGAGAAGTATGCGGCATAAGGAGTCTGATTCATAAAGTATGAGTTCAGGTGTATATGCTCTGCTGATCGTTTTTGCGGCAGTCCTTCTGCTGATGGCAGTGGTGATTGTGCGAAGCAGACGAGAGCAGAAAAAAACATTCATGAAAAATGCAGCCGACAGCTGGGGGAGTTCGCTTCCCCGGCTGTATTTGTCTGAACAGATACGCGGGCTGCGAAAATATGCGGATGCAAAGGAACTTTATCCGGGGACGGAACGCCCGGAGAGGTCAGCGGCCGATCCGATTACAGAAGAGGATCTGCAGCTTGTTCAGATCTTCGGAAGAATCTCGCGCTGCATGTCACAGCCGGGTGAGGAAGTCCTCTTTGACTGGCTGCTGCATCCGGAGACGCAGAAGGAAGAGCTGGAGCATCGAATCGGGCTGCAGGAATATTTTGCGGCTCATCAGGAGGAGCGGCTTCGTGTACAGGAGAGTCTCTATGAGATGAAGCGTCTCCGGAACGGATCCTACTACGGCGCGCTTTCCTCACTGGGGAAGGCAAAGCGGATCGGAAGGACCAGATATGTGCTTCTGGCCTGCTCAACACTGATTGTGCTTGGATTATTTGCGGTGAATCCGCTTCTGGCGGTTCTCCTGCTGATTCCGGATTTCTTTATTCATATTTCCGTGCATCTGCGTATGAAGAAAAAGACGCAGAAAAGTCTGGAGGCCTTTCGCTGTCTGCTGAGTCTGCTGTATGCAGGCGCCGGTATCGAAAAGCTTCACATTGCGGAACTGGCAGCGGAGAACAGACAGATTGCAGAAGCTTCGGCATCTTTTGCGGCATTCCGCAGAAGTGCAGCGCTGGTTGTGACGGGAGATTCCGTCGGAACGGGACTGGGCGATGCTGTCCTGGAATATGTGAAGATGTTCCTTCACATTGACCTGATCTGCTATGACCGTATGATGCGCGATGTGCAGGACTGCGGAAAAGAGGCTGTGCAGCTTTTTACAGTACTCGGAACAGTCGATGCTGCGATTTCCGCTGCGTCCTTTAAGGAGTCGCTGCAGGTGTCCTGCCGTCCTTCGTTCGAAGAAAACGGCGGACAGGCGGAACTGATGATCCGGAATCTGTATCATCCGCTTCTGCGCGATCCGGTTCCGAATAAGCTGCGGTCAGAGAAAAGTATTCTGCTGACGGGCTCCAATGCTTCCGGCAAATCGACCTTCCTGAGAGGGGCCGCACTTGCCGCGCTTCTGGCCCAGAGTGTCGGCGTTGTTCCGGCAGAGGAGTACCGCGCTCCGCTTTTTCGGATTTTCACATCGATGGCGCTGAAGGATAATCTGCTGGCGGGACAGAGCTACTTTGTGGTGGAGATCGCCTCGCTGAAAAGAATTGCCGATGCGGCAGAATCGGATGAATCGCCTGTTCTGGCAGTTGTCGACGAGGTGCTTCGCGGTACCAATACGATTGAGAGAATCGCGGCTTCCGCGGAAATTCTGAAGTCGCTTTCACGCCCGCATGTTCTTGTGCTTGCCGCAACGCATGACGTGGAGCTCACAGAGCTTCTGAAGCACGACTACAGAAATATGCACTTCGGAGAAGAAGTGGTCGACGGTGATGTACATTTTGATTATCTGCTGAAGGAAGGAAAAGCGGATTCGAGAAATGCAATCCGTCTGCTTCGCGCTGCCGGCTTCCCGGAGGAGACAGCCGATGCCGCGGATGCCTGTGCATCACATTTTGAACAGACAGGGGAATGGACACTGCAGTGATCTATTGCAGTCAAATGCTGCAGGAGGAATAAGGTTTGAAGGTGATTATTTATACAGACGGAGCTGCCAGAGGGAATCCGGACGGACCGGGAGGCTACGGCGCAGTTCTGTCATATACAGACCGCGAGGGCACGGTGCACACCAAGGAGCTCTCGGAAGGGTACGAGAAGACAACCAATAACCGGATGGAGCTGATGGCGGCCATCGCCGCGCTCGAGGAACTGCGGTTCCCGTGCGAGGTAGAGCTGCACTCGGATTCGAAATATCTCGTGGATGCATTTAATGCGGGGTGGATTGATTCCTGGATAAAGAGAGGCTGGAAAAAGGCGGATCGCAAGCCGGTGCTCAACACCGATCTCTGGCAGCGACTGCTGAAGGCAGCGGAAGGGCACAGGATTACATGGGTCTGGGTTCGCGGTCACAACGGCGATCCGATGAACGAGCGGTGTGACCAGCTGGCAACGGCTGCGGCGGATAAACTGAAAAAGTGAGTGATTCCGCTTCTTGTGAAGGTTTTTTCGTTGTGCTATGATGGATAGAGTTTTTATCTGATATAAACGGAGGCTTGTTTTGGAAAAGTACGGAGTTAATCAATTAAGAAAGATGTTTCTGGACTTCATGGAGAGCAAGGGCTGTCTTTCAATGAAGTCTTTTTCTCTTGTGCCGCATAACGACAACAGTATTCTGCTGATCAATGCAGGCATGACACCGCTGAAGCCGTATTTCACCGGCGCTGAGGTTCCGCCGAGAAAGCGCGTTACGACATGCCAGAAGTGCATCCGTACGGGCGATATCGAGAATGTCGGCCATACATCCAGACACGGCACCTTCTTTGAGATGCTGGGCAACTTCTCCTTCGGTGATTACTTCAAGACAGAAGCAATTCACTGGAGCTGGGAATTCCTGACAGAGACAATCGGTCTGGAAGCTGACCGCCTGTATCCGTCTGTTTATCTGGATGACGATGAAGCATTCGATATCTGGAATAAGGAGATCGGTATTCCGGCTGAGCGCATCTACCGTTTCGGCAAAGAAGACAACTTCTGGGAGCACGGCGCAGGTACCTGCGGCCCCTGCTCTGAGATC
>JAUNAG010000047.1 GCA_030527685.1 Lachnospiraceae bacterium
ATTCCAGCGGCGGCGGAACTCCTCCGGAGATGCCGAACGGGCAGAAGCCTGACGGACAGAATTCCAGCGGCGGCGGAACTCCTCCGGAGATGCCGAACGGACAGGCTCCAGGAGGTCAGGGCGGCCCGGGCGGCGCCGATACACAGACCTATGACTACAGCGGCACTGTAAGCGGCACACTGACAGCAGACGGTGAGGATGTTGTCTCCGACGGTGAGACCATCTCTTCTGATACTGCGGATGTCAACACCGCACTCGCCGAAAACGGCGGCATCCTGACTGTCACGAACGGCACACTGAATAAGTCAGGTGATGACACCAACGGCGACAACTGCAACTTCTACGGACTGAATTCCATTGTTCTGGCCGTCGGTTCGGAGTCTCAGGCCGTCATTGCAGACAGTACTCTGACCGCTGATTCCGAAGGTTCCAACGGCATCTTCGCCACAGATAATGCGACCGTTTATGCCTCCAATGACACCATCACCACCACAAGCGGCAACTCCCGCGGCCTTGATGCCACCTACGGCGGCACTGTCATCGCCGATTCCATGACGATCAGCACTTCCGGTGATCACAGTGCCGCTCTTGCCACAGACCGCGGAGGCGGAAATATCTCTGTCACAAACAGCACGCTGACAACCGAAGGCAGCGGTTCTCCGCTTCTGTATTCAACAGGAACAATTGAAGTGGAAAATGTCACCGGCACCTCTACCGGCAGCCAGATTGCCGCTATGGAAGGCTTTAACACCATCCTGATCAGCAATTCAGAGCTCACCTCTGAGCGAACAGATACGACAGGCAGCGATAATGTTGCCAACGGCATCTTCATCTACCAGTCCACCTCGGGTGATGCCGATACTTCCGCAGGTGAGACTGCACTTTTCCAGGCTGTTGACTCTGAGCTCACCTCTCTTGTGGAAAACGGAGCGATGTTCTATCTGACCAACACCACAGCCAATGTTGTTCTGAGCAGCAATACGATTAATTATGATGAACAGTCAAACGACCTGATTCTCGTCTCGGGAAATGCAGTCAACAACTGGGGCACCCCGGGAAGCAACGGCGCAGACACAACATTTACCGCACTCAATCAGGTGCTCTCGGGAAATGTCAGTGTCGACAGTATCAGTTCTCTCGACCTCTTCCTGCTGGACGGTTCTTCCCTGACGGGCAGCACAGAAATCACTGAAAATGAAATCAATACCACTCCGTCTGAGACTCCACTCACTGTCAGCGTGGACAGCACATCCTCCTGGATCGTCACAGGTGACAGTACTGTTTCCGAGCTGCATGCGGAAGAAGGTGCCGCCATCACGGACGCAGACGGAAAGACTGTCACCATTATTGCGGACGGGGAAACCGTTGTGGAAGGCGACAGTGCCTATACGGTTACGGTCACCGGCACTTTCAGTACGGTCGTTTCCACTTCCGAATTGAATGAAATCTCTGACGCCGGCATTGACCGAAGCGGCTTTGAAGAGTATGTTAATAGTGTTGGATAAAATCGACAGTTTTTCTCCGGAAAATCTGTTCGATTCCGACACATTATAATAATCCAGGAGGAATTCCGTTATGTATGATTTTACATTCTGTATCCCCACTAAGATTCATTTCGGCAAGGGACAGATCTCTCACCTTACAGAGCTCGCAGGCTATGGCAAGAAGGTTCTGCTCGTCTACGGCGGCGGCAGCATCAAGCGCAGCGGTCTGTATGACACCGCTATGAAGATCCTGCAGGACGCAGGTCTTGCTGTTACAGAACTTGCAGGCGTTGAGCCCAATCCGCGTATCGAGACAGTCCGCAGAGGCGTTGAACTCTGCAAGACTGAAGGCATTGATATGGTTCTCGCAATCGGCGGCGGCAGCACCATCGACTGCTCCAAGGTCGTTGCAGCCGGAGCAAAGTACGACGGTGATGCATGGGATCTCGTTATTGATCCGTCCAAAATCACAGCTGCTCTCCCGATCTTCTCTGTTCTGACACTTTCCGCAACAGGAAGCGAGATGGATGCATTTGCAGTTATCTCCGATATGACAAAGAACGAGAAATGGGGCACCGCTTCTCCGTGCATGATCCCGACCATGTCTGTTCTGGATCCGGAATACACCTATACTGTTTCTCCGAAGCAGACCTCCGCCGGTACAGCTGATATGATGAGCCACACCTTCGAGAACTACTTCACAAAGGAGAAGGGATCTGAAGTACAGAGATACATGGCAGAAGGCCTCCTTCGCACGATGATCAAGTACGGCCCGGTCGCTCTGGAGCATCCGGACAGCTACGAAGCACGTGCTAACCTGATGTGGGCAGGCACACATGCCATCAACGGCCTCATCTCCTCCGGCAGCGCCAATGCATGGTGCGTACATCCGATGGAGCACGAGCTCTCTGCCTTCTATGACATTACACACGGCGAAGGCCTCGCAATCCTCACACCGGTCTGGATGGAATTCGTCATGAAGAAGGATCCTTCCACTGTTGCCGACTTCGCAGCTTACGGCCGAAACGTCTGGAATCTCAGCGGTGATGATGCAGCTGTTGCTAAAGAAGCTGTCGCATGCACCAGAAGCTTCCTCTTCGACACCATGCACATCCCGGCAAATCTTCGTGCCGTCGGCATCAACGAAGACAAGAACTTCGGAATCATGGCTGAAAAGGCCGCTGCCGGCTGCGTTGGCTGCTATGTCCCGCTGACAAAGGAAGATATCGTTGAGATCTTCAAGGCAGCATTCTGATGAACGAGCACAAATCTCCGAAAGAACATCTGAAGGAGCTTCACGGTAAAGCGAAGCTCCTTTACATCTGGCAGTATTACAAGCTTCCCATCGTGATTGTCTGCGCCGCAGTGTATTTCATCTGCTCCTTTATCTACGGACAGGTCACCAGAAAAGAAAGAGTTCTGTATGCTGCCGTAAGTAATATAGAGCTCAGCCCGGATTCTGTTGAAACACTTACTACTCAGTTTCTGGATGCCTGCTCTCTCGATGCAAAGAAGGAAGAAGTCTCTCTTTCTCAGGGACTTTATCTTTCTGACAGCGAAACGGCAGATGCCCAGTTCACAGCGGCATCCCGCATGAAGCTTCTGGCATCGATTGAAGCAAAACAGCTGGATGTCATTATCTGTACGCAGGAAGTTCTCGATGAGTTCGATGAAAATGAATGGCTTTCCGAAAGCTGTGATCTCTCTGATTCAGCCTGGTATAAGGGAACCGGTTACACTGAGCCGGTCTTCCTGGGAATCATTGTCAATTCTCCGAGAGCAGAGACAGCAAAAACCTTTATGGAATACCTGCAGCAGTCGTGATACATAACCTGATGCAAAATAAGACCTCGCAGTCTGCCGGACTGCGAGGTCTCTTTATATCATTGCATTTTCAGTTCAGAGTGACGGCCGGTATCCGCCGAGTCTCCACAGTATCCTGCAGATCACATAAGTCAAAAGCAGCATCACTGCCGCAATCAGTGCCGCTGCACCGTATCCCCAGTTCAGGAAACCATAAAAGTCATTTGATTTCGGATATCTTCCCACTCCGTTGATCAGCATATTCAGAACATAGCCGATCTCATAAAGCAGTGTCGGAAGCGCTGCTGCAATCAGCCTTTTCCCCGGAACCGTTACCTTTTTTGCCAGAAAGAGTACATCGATTACTGTCAAAACCGGCAGAATCAGATGCATCCAGAGATTGGCTCCCAGAAACATGCTGTGATAACCGTACAGCGGTCCCAGCATACACATGACCGTAAGGAAGGTCAGTGTCACAGCTGCTGCCGATGCAAGCTTCGCCGTCTGCAGCCTTAATGAGACTGCCTTTCCCCTGATCTGCGTAATGCTGTATACAAGTGAGACGAAGCCGTTCATCAGATTCGACAGAACCGTATAATATCTCAGACTTGCAAAACCGTTTGCCGCCAGATGTCCGTTTTTAAATTTCAGCACAGCCATAAACAGCCAGGCGGCAAAGCTGAAAAACCCGATCAGAAGGTTCACGATAATCGAAATTCTGTTGTTTGAAGCAGACTTCCTGTTCATTCCCCAAATCCCTTACATGCTGAGTATGTCTTTATAACGCAAATCTATCTGGCATTTCATTCTCTGAAACTCAGGAATATACGTTTCAAGAATTTTTTCAACCAGATGCTTTGCTGAATCACCATTATAAAAATGTGTCATATCATTGCGGTCTCTGAGCATTTCCCAGATCCTGCTCATTTGCTTTTGAAAGGACCTGAAGATTTGATACGAAATTGTCATATTTTTTCATATAACACGATTCCCTCTTTGTGGATAGCTTCCCGTAATGCTGCATGAAGGCTGGCATTCAGATCTAACACATCGTATGAAAGCAGTGTCGATGTTTTTTCTTCGACCTCTAAAGTGAATTCTGTTATATCTCCGCCTGTTACTGCCAAATCAATATCACTGGCTCGAGAATAGTCTCCACGCGCACGTGAACCAAAAATGACAACTTTATCTAATTTTGATATTTTTGCCAGACTGCAAATCTCTTTCAAAAGCTCCGTATTCAACCCTGTATGCAATGCAATCTGATCCAGATTCTGCGCTTTCATCTTATCCTTTGTGTATCTTCAATAATAAACTTCCGGTCTGCGAAGCGGAAGGAAGGGTCTCTTCGTATCTTTCCATACCTGTGCCTCGGACAGATCAATTTCAGCAGTCACCAGCTGTTCTCTGTCATCTGCGATCGTCAGAACTTCTCCCGACGGGTGGCAGAGCAGCGATTCTCCGGCGAATTCAATCTCTCCTTCTGCTCCGACACGATTGCACATAGCCACGTAGACCTGGTTCTGCATCGCCTGTACTGCAACTTCCCACTTGAACATTTCCATCGGTTCCGACTTCAGATTCGCAGTCGGGATGATCACGAGATCTGCTCCCTTCAGTGCGCAGGTGCGGATACTCTCCGGCATATGGCGGTCAAAACAGATCACAATTCCGACCTTGCCGAAAGGTGTGTCATAAACCCGGAAGCCCTCGTCCGACGGCGTGTAATAGCCTTTCTCCCAGAAATTCTCCGCATCAAGAACGTGCACCATCTTGCTCATGCCGCGTATGCTTCCGTCTGCATCAATCCAGAGATTCGTGTCGTAATTGCCGTTCTCTGTTTTCATGTAAATGTTGGGTGAGATCATCAGGTGATGCTCTCTCGCCTTTTCCTGCAGACGGACAATGCGTGCATCATCTGCACGCATCAGATACCGGTCCGCATTGCGCTCTTTGTACTGTGCAAAAAACGGAGAATACTGCACTTCCGGGAAAAAGAGAAGATCTGCATCTGCTGCCTGATCGCAGAAGGACAGAATTTTCTGTTCATTTTCATCCATATCCGCAGACATGGACATCTGCGCCATTGCAATCTTCATAGCTCACTCCCGCAATCCATCTTCGATAGAGTCATCTTCGATAGACTCTTTTATACCTTCGTCAGATTTCTCTGTACTCAGGCATTATTTGTCTTCAGCAGCTTCCCGATGCCTGCTTCAGTCTCTCTTGGCCTTCTTCTCGCCCTTCTGGTTCACAATCGTATTGGACGGGATGATGCCTCTGACGCAGGTAGTCGGATAAATCATAGAGTGCTGTCCTACAACAGTTCCCGGATTCAGTACGGCATTACAGCCGACCTCTACCCAGTCACCCAGGATTGCTCCGATCTTTCTTCTGCCTGTGACGTACTCCTCTTCACCCTTTACGATGATATTGGTGCGGTCTGCCTTGATATTGGACGTAATGGAACCTGCACCCATATGAGCATGGAAGCCGAGAATAGAGTCACCTACATAGTTATAGTGCGGAACTTCGCAGTTGTTGAAGATGATGACATTCTTCAGCTCAGCGGAGTTGCCGACCACGCAGTGATCTCCGACAAGGGCATCGCCTCTGATGAATGCACAGTGGCGTACCTGTGTCTCCTCACCGATGATGCAGGCACCGCCGATATAAGCAGACGGAAATACCTTCGCAGACTTTGCGATCCAGACATTTTCCTCCACCTGGTCATAGCGGTCCTTCGGCAGAGACTGTCCGATACGGATGATCAGATCATGAATTCCGGAAAGTGCCTCCCACGGATATGTAAAACCCTTCAGATACTCTCCTGCAAGTGACTCCTCAAGTGTAAATAAATCTGCAATTTTTACCTGCTCCATCTGGCTCATAGCCAACTCCCTCCTTTTTTGCTTTTCAGATCACCGGGCTTACGCCTTTGGTGTCTGCTTCGCTTTTGTACTGCGCCGTCTCGTTCCGGTCTTTCCGGAAGAGGCTGCTGCTTTTTTATAATACTGCGCCGCACGGTCATAGTACACCCGCATTGACGACTGATTGTTCATCTGCCGCACTGCATTCGTTCTGTAGGCAACAAATGCTTCCAGCTTCTGCATATATTCTTCTGTCGTGATCGTACCTGCAGCAACACCTGTCAGACCCTTTTCCCAGCTTGCTGTAAGCTCCGGGTTCAGCAGCTGACGGATTGACTGCTCCACAACATCGAATACCATCTCTCCGAGAAGCTCAGGCGTAATCACCTGCGTCTTTTTATTCAGCTGCAGATAACCGATCTTGACCAGCTTGGCAAGAATATCTGCGCGCGTTGCGCTGGTGCCGATACCCGCGCCTTTGATCTGCTCACGAAGCGTATCGTCCTCGATCAGCTGTCCTGCATTCTCCATCGCAAGAATCATGGATCCGGATGTATAACGCTTCGGCGGAGTTGTTTCTCCTTCACGGATATCAAGGCTCTCCACTGAAAGCACCATGTTCTTTTTCAGATCGGCAAGTACCGGCGCCGCCGTGCTGTCGTTTTCACCGCGTCCCGCAACCTTCAGATATCCCGGCTCAAGAAGTCTTCTCTCCGAGACATAGAAGCGCTCTCCTCCGCAGAGAAGAACCGCCTGTGTCTTGCTGTATACAGCAGGCGGATAGAAAACAGACAGGAAGCGACGGCAGATCAGCTCGTAGACCTTTGATGCCAGATCACCGAGTGAGCGCAGCGCTCCGAGTCCCGAACCGGTCGGAATAATCGCGTAGTGGTCTGTGATTGCCTTGTCATCTGTATAACGGGAACGGCCGATCTTCTTCCATGCGTCTCCGGCCAGTACTTCGGATGCGTATTCCGCAACATGACCGACCTTCGTCAGACCGCTTAAGTTTTTGTTGATCTCGGCAGCAACGGCAGAAGAGAGAACACGGGCATCCGTTCGGGGATAAGTCGTGAGCTTCTTCTCATACAGTTCCTGCGCAATCTTCAGAGTCTGATCCGGTGAAATATGGAACAGACGGGAACAGTCATTCTGAAGCTCTGCCAGGTTATAAAGAAGCGGAGGATTCTTCTTCTCCTGTTTCCTTGTAACGCTTTCCACCTTCGCCTGCAGACCGGATGCGCCTGCGGCATCTGATGCCGCAGATCCGTTTTGACCGGCAGCCAGGTCCTGCGGCCCTTTTCCTGCTGTCGTCGATGCTGCAGTCTCCTTCACCGCACGAATCAGTTCTTCTGCGTCTTTTCTCTCACGGAAACCGTTCTCCTTGTAGAGCTTCGGTGAGTTCTCATAGCGGCTTCCCGGTGAGACTCTCCACTCTCCTTCGATTCCGTCAAAGGTTCCCAGTACACGGAAAAACGGCTGCTTGACGAAGGCTCTGATTTCTCTTTCCCTCCGCACAACCATGCCCAGAACGCAGGTCATGACACGACCGACTGATACGGCTGACCACTTCGCATTGCGGTAATCCGCAATGGAACCTCCGTATTTCAGTGTCAGGACTCTGGAGAAATTAATTCCCATCAGGTAATCTTCCTTCGCCCTGAGATAAGCAGAATCCGAGAGGTGATCATAGGCCGACAGCGGCTTTGCTTCCCTGATTCCGCGCCTGATCTCATCCTCTGTAAAGGAGTCGATCCAGACGCGTCTGCGATCCTTCTCTTTTACCGACGGATCGGACATCATCTCCACAAGGCGATAGATATATTCTCCCTCTCGTCCTGAGTCGGTGCAGACATAGATTCGTTCCACATCTGGTCTGGCAAGAAGAGCGCTGACAGTCCTGAACTGCTTTTCTGCATCCGGAATTACTTCATAACGAAATTCCGACGGAAGAAACGGCAGTGTGTCCAGAGACCATTTCTTCATCCTCGGATCATAAACCTCCGGATAACTCATCGTCACCAGATGTCCGAAACACCAGGTTACAATATACTGCTCTGTCTCCAGATACCCGTCACGTCTTCCGCTTCCCAGTCCCAGTGTTTTGGCAAATTCCTGCGCCACACTCGGCTTCTCTGCAATAAAAAGCTGCTTCCCCATCAAGTCCTCTGAATGTGTCTTTTGTTTGTAAGATGCTGCGCAGCCTTACGTCTGCGCAGCATCTGATAATAGCGTTATAAATTTATTTCTTTGTGATGTAGCCGAGTGCCTTCAGCATCTCAGCACATTCTACAGCACCGCCGGCAGCGCCGCGCAGTGTGTTATGAGACAGACCGACGAACTTCCAGTCGAAGATGCTGTCCTTGCGAAGTCTTCCGATGGAAACGCCCATGCCGCCCTCATAATCAACATCAAGAGCAACCTGCGGACGATTGTCATCTTCCAGATACTGGATGAAATTCTTCGGTGCATGCGGCAGACCAAGTTCCTGCGGCTTTCCGGAGAATGCGCGAAGCTTCTCGATCAGCTCTTCCTTGGTCGGATCCTTTTTGAAGTTCAGGAAAACAGTTGCTGTGTGACCGTTCAGAACCGGAACACGGATGCACTGTGAAGTAATGCGAAGGTCACTCTGCAGCTTTACGATCTCACCGTTTTCGATGTGACCGAATACGCGAAGCGGTTCCTGCTCGGACTTCTCTTCTTCACCGCCGATGTACGGAATGATATTTCCTTCCATCTCCGGCCAGTCCTTGAAGGTCTTGCCTGCACCGGAAATTGCCTGATAGGTGCTGACAACAACTTCTGTCGGCTCAAACTCCATCCATGCTGCAAGAGCCGGTGTGTAGGACTGAATAGAGCAGTTCGGCTTTACAGCGATGAAGCCGCGTGTTGTTCCGAGACGCTTCTTCTGAGATTCAATAACCTCAAAGTGCTGCGGATTGATTTCCGGAATAACCATCGGAACATCCGGTGTCCAGCGATGAGCGCTGTTGTTGGAGACGACCGGTGTTTCTGTCTTTGCATATTCTTCTTCGATCTTCTTGATCTCTTCCTTTGTCATGTTGACAGCGGAGAAGAGGAAGTCGACTTCTGCGGCAACCTCTGCAACATTGCTGACATCCTTGACAACAATCTTCTTGACTGCTTCCGGCATCGGAACAGTCATCTTCCATCTGCCGCCGACAGACTCTTCATATGTCTTTCCTGCACTGGAGGCAGAAGCAGCAAGTGTTGTAATCTCAAACCACGGGTGATTGTCAAGAAGCGTGATAAAGCGCTGTCCGACCATACCTGTTGCTCCAAGAATACCTACTCTTAACTTATCACTCATCTGTGTTCTCCTCCTCTTCTTCATCGTTGAAAACATCGCCATTCAATTGATCTATCATATCCATATAGGCCTTTGCGTTGGAGATCTCTGCTCCGACTGCGCCGGGTGCCCCTCTTGTCAGGCGGCGTTCCACGCATGTCTTCAGAGAAATTGCCTCATAGATATCCTTGTCAAATGCATCACACTCCGCACGGTAATCCTCAAGCGGGAGCTCGTCCATGCTGATTCCGCGCTCAATGCATAACAGAACCAGACGGCCGATGATGCCGTGTGCATCACGGAACGGAATGCCCTTGCGCACGAGGTAATCCGCTGCATCTGTTGCATTGGAGAAGCCCTGCTGTGCACTTCTTTCCATTCTGTCCGCGTTGAAGGAGGAAGCTGCAAGCATACCTGTCATCAGTCTCAGAGAGTCCTGTACGGTATCGATTGCATCGAAGGTCTGTTCCTTGTCCTCCTGCATATCCTTATTATAGGCAAGCGGAAGTCCCTTCATGGTTGTGAGAAGGGCAAGGAGCGCGCCGTAGACACGGCCCGTCTTTCCGCGAATCAGCTCTGCAATATCCGGATTCTTCTTCTGCGGCATAATGCTGCTTCCGGTTGCATAAGTATCGTCCAGCTCGATGAAGCGGTATTCATTCGAATTCCAGATGATGATTTCCTCTGACAGTCTGGACATATGCATCATCATGATGGAAAGAGCATCCAGATATTCGATGACATAGTCGCGGTCCGAAACACCGTCGATGGAATTATCGCACGGGCCGTCGAACTCCAGCAGATGTGCTGTCATCTCTCTGTCGAGCGGATAGGTGGTACCTGCAAGTGCACCGCTGCCGAGCGGGCAGACATTCATTCTGTCACGGATGGACAGCAGACGCTCATAGTCTCTGCGGAACATCTCGAAGTAAGCACCGAAATGATGAGCCAGTGTAATCGGCTGTGCCTTCTGCAGATGTGTGAAGCCCGGCATATAAGTATGCACGTTTTCCTCCATAATATGCAGAATTGTATGCATCAGGCCGGTAATCAGATCCGCTGTGTCATCAATGGAACCGCGAATGTAAAGACGCATATCCAGCGCAACCTGATCGTTGCGTGAACGTCCTGTGTGCAGCTTCTTTCCGGCGTCGCCGATCAGCTCGGTCAGCTTCGCTTCCATGAAACTGTGAATATCCTCATAATCGCCTTCAATCTTCAGTTCGCCGCTTTCCAGCTGCTTGTTCAGATTCTCAAGGCCTTCAATCAGCAGCTCGCCCTCCTCCGGAGAGACAATTCCCTGTGCCGAAAGCATGGCTGCATGTGCAATGCTGCCGAGAATATCCTGCTCAGCGAGTCGCTTGTCGAATGAAAGTGATTCGTTAAATGCTGTTACCAGCGCATCCGTCTCTTTTGTAAAACGGCCGCCCCAAAGCTGTGCCATATGATTCCTCCTGTTGTATACAGTATTCATCAGCTATAACGCGTATTATAGAGCACGATTTTCATAATCGCAATAAAAAGCTTTACAGGTTCTGCTCTTCAGGCGCTGTGGAATCGCTCATTTCGCCCCTGTTCGGCGGCAGATAATCCCTTCTTTTCGAGAAAATGCAGCCGCAGTAATCCTGCCTGTAGAGCTCATATTCACGGGAAAGTTCCGTTGATCTCTGATAGCCGCCCTTCTTTTTGAAGTCGCTGGGAAGCCAGCGAACTGTCAGATTTTCACCCTTCTGCTCCGCCTCTTCCCTCATCTGCTCTTCAATCTGCCTGCCGATTCTGTTCAGAGCCTGCTCGTCCTTCAGCGGACTGATCGTCAGCGTGGTCGCAAAAAAATCAAAGGGCTTTCGCTCTCCGTCAGCTCCGGCAATTCCGCATGCGGCAAGTTCTGCTGTCTTCCGCAGACGCATCTCAAAACAGCGCAGACAGCGCTCACCGCCCTCACGGCACTTCTCCAGGCCTCTGACCGATTCGAAGAACAGTGTCGGCTCATAATCGCCGCACACAAACTGTACAGGATGCAGATGAGGCTGCTGCGCAATCAGTCTCTGCAGCTCCTCCGCTCTTTTTCTGTACTCTCCCTCTTCCGTGATATTCGGATTGTAATAAAAGTCTGTAATTTCAAAATACTGTGAGAGATATTCCAGCACATAGGAGCTGCAGGGAGCACAGCAGCTGTGAAGAAGGAGGCGCGGCACACGGCCGGCCTCCTTTATCTCTTTCAGTATCCGATCCAGCTCACGCTGGTAATTCTTTTTCTGATTCTGATTCATTCTTCTTTCCGGATTTATCTGATATGAAGCTTGCGCAGAATTCCGAGAATTCTGGTTCCCATCGGAATTCTTCTCAGCTCCTGGTCTGAAAGGTTCGAGCCGTAAACAGCAAAGTAAACAAGAATACCTGTCACAACAGCTGCCACCATCAGAACCGCACTTCCGAGATAGCGGTCAAAGACGGATTTCAGCAGCAGCTTCGGAGCCCAGTAAACAGCCGCTACAGCGGCACCCATGATCACTGCGGACTTCACCGGCGTCACGAACTGCGAGACGGAATGCGTGTATCCCAGATACTTTCTGATAGAGAATGCATTTAACAGCATAATCGTGAAAGAATAAATCACAACTGCCGCTACAATGCCGTATACATGCCAGCCGAGATATTTCACCGTGACAAAGGTCACAATAACGTTGACGCCCAGAGCAATGGCTGAGTTGCGAACCGGAACAGAGGGACGTCCGAGACCCTGGAGTACGCCGTTCGTAACTGTCGACAGGCTGTAGAAGATAACCGAAACGGCGCCGAGAGACAGAAGCTCTGCTGCGGCAGCCATATTGCGTCCCGGATACAGCGCATAAATAATCGGGTAAGACAGAATCGCAATGCCGACAGCAGACGGGATCGAGATGAACAATGTCATCTTGATGCACTCGTCAACCTTTGCAACAGCACCCTTCTTTGAGCCTGCTGAAATCGAAGTGGCGACAGCCGGAATCAGAGCAGTTGATGTCGCAGAGGCAAGCGCAATCGGAATGTTGATGATCGGCTTGACGCGGTAGCCGTAAAGTCCGTAGAGAATACTGACCTGACGGGAGGTGTAGCCCTTCGCTGTGATGACATTGGTGAAGATGACCTGATCCACAATCGAGAGGGACTGGTACACACAGGTAGCCAGAATAATCGGCGTGCACATCATCAGAATGACACGGAATACTTCGCTGTAGCTCTCCTCCTCCGTATGTCTGTCCTTCGCGATGCGTCTTCTGATGACCTTTCTGTTGATCGCATAGGTCAGAAGCATGACAAGAAGACCAGTCACGACACCGGCACCTGTACCGATTGTACCGCCGGCAGCGCCGTACTTGCCCTGCAGAATGTCATTGCCGAAATACGGCTTCGCCAGAAGATAAGCCATCAGCACGGAGAACACCGCATTCAGAATCTGCTCCGCGATCTGAGAAATAGCAGTCGGCTTCATCGTGTTGTGAGCCTGGAAATAACCGCGAAATACGCCGAGGAAACCGCTCAGGAAGAGCGTCGGTGCCAGAACGCGCAGTGCCAGAACCGCATCCGGCTGCTTTGAGAGAATGAACGGCGCGCCGAAGAATGCCACGCTCGCACCGATGCCGCCGGCGATCGTCACATAAATCAGAGCCGCACGGAATACCTTATTGGCATTTCTGTACTGCTTCACTGCCAGACGCTCTGCCGTTACCTTCGATACAGCACTCGGGATGCTGTAGGAGGCAATCAGAAGAATGATGGTATACCATTCATATGCATACTGATAATATCCGTCTCCGACTTCACCCATATAGCGGTGAAGCGGGGATCTGTACAGGAGGCCGATGACGCTCGAAATCAGCTGCGCAGCCATTAAAAATGCAGCCTGTCTCGCGACCTGTCCTCTTTTAGTCTCTGCCATGTGTCACTTTGTCCCTTCCGAATCAGAAAGCGACGGGATCTGCCAGTCAATCGGCGTAAGCCCGTTGTCAATTAGAAATTGGTTGCATTTGGAAAACGGCCTGCTTCCGAAGAAGCCGTTATAGGCCGAAAGCGGCGAAGGATGCACGGATTCAATCACATAATGCTTCGGATTGGTAATCATGCTCTTTTTCTTTCTTGCCTGACCGCCCCAGAGGATAAATACAATCGGACGATCCTGGGCGGCAAGTGCACGGATCGCCGCATCCGTGAATTCCTCCCAGCCGATATTTTTATGAGAATTAGCCTGGTGTGCGCGCACCGTCAGAACAGTGTTGAGAAGCATTACCCCCTGTTTTGCCCAGCAGGTGAGATCGCCGTTATCCGGAATCTCACAGCCCAGATCAGACTGCAGCTCCTTGCAGATATTCTGCAGCGACGGGGGAATCCGGATGCCGGGATTGACCGAAAAGCTCAGGCCGTTCGCCTGTCCCGGCTCATGATAGGGATCCTGTCCCAGAATCAGTACCCGCACATCCTCCAGAGGTGTGTAGGTAAATGCATTGAAGATATCCTTATCGGGCGGATAGACCAGCTGTGTCTGATATTCACGAAGAACAGTCTGATACAGCTTTGCGTAATAAGGCTTTGCAAATTCCTCCCGCAGTGCTTCTGCCCATGCTCCTGTAATTGCCATAGCCTGCTTCTCCCGGATATTATCTGACCGGAACGCCGCGTTCCGCCAGATAGTCCTTTACTTCGTCAATCGAAAGTTCATTGAAATGGAACAGGGAAGCGGCAAGAGCTGCCTCCGCTCCTCCCTCTGTCAGAGCCTCATAAAAATGCTCACAGGTTCCTGCACCGCCTGAGGCGATGACCGGAACACCGACAGCATCTGCAACTGCTCTGGTCAGCTCGATGTCATAGCCGGCCTTTGTTCCGTCTCCGTCCATGGACGTCAGCAGAACCTCTCCTGCTCCGAGAGCAACTGCCTTCTTTGCCCATTCAACCGCATCCATGCCGGTATCCTCGCGGCCGCCCTTGACATAGACGTTCCAGCCGGTTCCGTCTGCTCTTCTCTTCGCATCAATCGCAATGACGATGCACTGATTTCCGAATTTTTCAGCGCCCTCGCGAATCAGCTCCGGATTGACCACTGCGGCTGTATTAACAGACACCTTGTCTGCTCCCTCACGCAGGATCTGCTTCATATCCTCGACAGTGCGGATACCTCCGCCGACTGTGAAGGGAATAAAGACCTGCTCCGCAACACGGCGGACCATATCAACAACGGTGTTTCGCTGGTCGGAGGATGCCGTGATGTCGAGGAATACGAGCTCGTCGGCTCCCTCTGCATTATAGGCCTTTGCTACTTCGACCGGATCACCGGCATCAATCAGATTAACAAAATTCACACCCTTGACAACACGGCCTGCATTTACGTCAAGGCAGGGAATAATACGCTTTGTCAGCATAATAAAACTGCTCCTTTCCTTTTTACGCAATCCGTTCAGCGTGTTCTCACAAAGTTCTTGAGAATCTGAAGTCCGATTTCTCCTGACTTTTCCGGATGGAACTGTGTTGCAAAGATCTTGCCCTTCTGAATGGAAGCATCGAAGATCTTTTCGTATTCACAGACAGCACGGATGCACTCCGGCTCTTCTGTCTTGCAGTAATAGGAATGGACAAAGTAAACATACGCGCCGTTTCCGATTCCCTCAAACAGCTCGCCGTCATTCATCATAAAGATGGAATTCCAGCCTATCTCCGGAACCTTGAAGCCGTCTCTTTCGCTGAAACGGCGGACCTGTCCCTTAATCAGACCGAGTCCCGGAACTCCCGGACTCTCCTCGCTTCCTTCATAGAGAAGCTGCATTCCGACACAGATACCGAGGAACGGAATTTCCTTCTTCACGACTTCCCGGATCACTTCATCCATGCCGTATTTTCTAAGATTTGCAGCAGCATCTCCGAAATTGCCCACGCCCGGAAGCACAACATGATCCGCAGATAAAATTACCTGCGGATCCCTTGTAATCAGAGCCTCTTTACCGAGCTTCTGAAATGCCTTTTCTACACTTTTTATATTTCCTGCATCATAATCAATAATCGCAATCATATTTTCGCCGCCTTTAAGTGGTTATAAGTCATGCATACACCGTTTCAGTTTAACACTTCTTAAAGAGTGCATCAAGAAGTGATCATCTCCGCACCTGCAGGGTGATCCGGAAATAATCATTTTCCTTCCAGCGTAAACCAGAACGCGACACCATTCTCGTAATTCTGTACGCCGCATTTCTGATGATGACTTTCCACAATTGCCCGGACAATCGACAGTCCTATACCGGAACCGCCGTATTCCCTGGTGCGGGCCTTGTCCACTTTGTAAAACTTCTCGAAGACGCGGTTCACATCCGGTTCCGGAATCGGATCTCCCGTATTGAAAACCGTCGTTGTGACGATGTTTCCTTCTCTCCTCACCGTCACCTCAATCTTTTTGCTTCCCTTGCAGTGATGAACTGCATTGCTCAGATAGTTGGTGACGACCTCTTCGATCTTGAATTCATCGCCCCAGGCGTAGATCGTTCCTTCCGGAGCATAGACGACAGTCGCGCCGGCCTCTTCGATCATGATCTGCATGCCGTTGATGACGCCTCTGATCAGCCCGGTCAGATCGAAACGGTCCATAATCACAGGATCGTTGCCGAATTCCAGCTGGTTCAGTGTCAGAAGCTTGCGCACCATGGTATTCATCTTCGCCGATTCGTCAATGATGACATCACAGTAGAAACTTCGGCTCTCCGGATCTTCGGCAATGTTGTCTCTTAAGCCCTCCGCATAGCCCTGAATCAGCGCAATCGGTGTTTTCAGCTCATGAGAAACATTGTTCAGGAATTCCTTGCGGACCTCATCGATCTGCGTCTTCTGTTCATTGTCCTTCAGCAGCTCTGTATTCGCGGACTTCAGCTCCGAGACAGTCTTTTCCAGCTCATCGGACATCTTGTTAAAGCTTTTTCCCAGATCTCCGATTTCGTTCTGTTCATCTCCCTCATAGCGGGCTTCAAAGTCCAGATTTGCCATCCGCTTTGCCTGGGCATTCAGCTGCAGCAGCGGTTTAGTGTACCGTCTGACAAGAAAATGCACGAGCAGCAGAGAAACCAGAATGACGCATGCGCCGACACAGATATAAAAGAGCAGTGTCAGATCTGCAGCCGCCTTGATACTGTCAAGTGATGTCTGCAGCAGGAAATAGTCTCCGCAGACCAGCTGTCCCCACATCTCAATATACGTAGCGTCCGGATGTGTTTCCATTGTCATCTGCAGCACATAGTGAGATGTCACCTTCAGGATCTTCCGGTTATCCAGTGAGATACCGGTTACATAGCGGTAAAGGCGCATCAGATTCTTGGAAGGCTCATGGCCGGTTGTGGAAACCGAATCCAGTGTACTGGATACGACCGTGATCTGAATGCTGTCCCTGTTCAGAATCTCCCTGATTTCCTCCGATGCATCAATATCACTCTGCGTCATATATTCCAGCTTGCTGTAAGCCGACTGCATGCGACGGATCTTGGCGTTTTTGTAAAACGATTCCAGGAACAAACTGGAGATGATGCCGATGATCACAAGCGCCGCGATAATAACAGATGTGATCATCAGCGAAAGCTCGAAATTCATGGAATGAAGAAGCTTTCTTTCATCCGCATTCTCCTGCTCCGGATTAACCGGCTGCAGGTCTTTATGCAGTTTTTTAAACATCTTCCAATTTTTCATAATACTTCAGTTTCAGTTCATTTATCTGGAGCCCTTATCGTAGGGGATACCCTCTGCCTTCGGAGCTCTTGAATTCTTGGATGTAAATGCCAGTACCAGAAGTGAAATCACGTACGGCATCATGTTGTAGACAGAACCCGGAATCTTCAGAGCTGCGAGCCAGTCAAAGCCTGAGTAGACATTGGACAGGGCGCGGAAGAAACCGAAAAGCAGTGCTGCGAGACCGATGTTGACCGGTTTCCATGCGCCGAAGATCATAACGGCGAGTGCCAGGAAGCCAAAGCCTGCAACACCTGTCTCAAATTTCCACTCGCTGACGCCGGCTGTAATGTAGACAATACCGCCGATGCCGCCGAGCATACCGGAAATCAGAACACCTGCCCATCTCCTGCGATAGACGTTGATGCCGACACTGTCAGCT
>JAUNAG010000170.1 GCA_030527685.1 Lachnospiraceae bacterium
TAAGGGCTATATACGCTTACGTATATAGCCCAGTGTAACATTTTATATGTACTTACGTCACGTCAAACTCAAAAACGCTTTGCATTTTATGAATTTAAGCTGATTTCCTTCCCTTGTTGCAGAAGAAAATAATGGAACAAAGAAGCAGTGCAAAGCAGACAAGTCCGCCGATATTTCCGAGGCTGATAACACCGGAAATATCAAAGCTCAGATTTGCAACCGCAAAGACTGCAAGGAGAATACCGACAACACCTTCGCCGGCAATCATACCGGATGTGTAAAGAATACCGGACTGAATACTTGCTTCCTTTTCCTTTTCGGAACGATATTTACGCTTCTCTACGAACAGTCTGACAAGACCGCCGAGCATGATGCCTGCATTCAGATGGATCGGCAGATAAATTCCGATTGCAACCGGAAGAACCGGAAGTCCGAGAATCTCAATGACAACGGCAAGGAATACACCTGTAAATACCATAGCCCAGGGCATCTGTCCGCCCATAACGCCTTCGATGACCATCTTCATCATCATAGCCTGAGGAGCACCCAGCTGCTCGGAACCGAAGCCCCATGCGGCATTCAGCAGATAAAGGATCGCGCCGATCGCAATAGCGGAAACGCAGACGCCGATCAGCTCGCCATACTGCTGCTTTTTCGGTGTGGAACCAAGCAGGAAGCCTGTCTTTAAGTCCTGAGAAGTATCACCTGCAATAGCTGCGATGATACAGATAACGGAACCGATCGCAATCGCACCTACCATACCTGCTCCGCCTGTGGAACCTGCCGCCTTCAGCACCAGAGTTGCGATCAGCAGAGTTGCGATCGCCATACCGGAAACCGGGTTATTGGAGGAACCGATCATACCGACCATACGTGCGGAAACAGTCGCAAAGAAGAAGCCGAAGATCAGAATGATGACTGCACCGATGAGACTGACCGGAATGCCCGGATACAGCCACATAAATACAACGATCAGAAGGCAGATGATGATCACGTTTCTCATGGGAATGTCCTGATCTGTACGCAGAACGGACTTCTGTCCCTTTCCGTAATCCTTAAATGCCGCAGCAAAGGTAGTGACGATCATGGGCAGAGACTTGATCAGAGAAATAATACCGCCCGCAACCAGCGCACCTGCACCGATGTAGCGGATATATTTGCTCCACAGTCCCCAGGTTCCGCTCTCAGCAAAAAGCTGTGCAACAGATACCTCTGCCGGATAGATCACCAGATCGCTGCCGAACAGAGCGATCAGCGGCATCAGCACAAACCAGGCGATCGTACTTCCCGCAAACATATAGGAAGAAACCTTCGGTCCGCAGATGTAGCCGACACCGGCAAGCGCCGGAAGTACGTCAACACCGATACCGGATCCCTTATACACATCAATTGTGTAATCCACTTCACTCGGGAAGAGGATCAGTCCATCCGCGATAAATTTATACACAGCGGCAATGCCGAGACCTGCGAATACGGTAGATGCACTTGCACCGCCCTCTTCACCTGCCATAAGAACCTCTGCGCATGCAGTGCCTTCCGGATATCCCAGTGTTCCATGCTCTTTTACAAGAAGTGCGGAACGCAGCGGGATCATCATCAGCACACCCAGCACACCGCCGCAGAGCGCAATGACACCGATCTCAAGCATAGACGGCATATCCGTTATGCCTTCTGCTGCCCACATAAACAGTGCCGGCATCGTGAAGATGGCACCTGCAGCCAGGGACTCACCGGCAGAGCCGATAGTCTGAACCATGTTGTTTTCAAGAATAGAGTCTCTCTTGAAAATGAAGCGGATGACACCCATAGAGATAACTGCTGCCGGAATTGATGCAGATACGGTCATACCGACGCGCAGACCCAGATAGGCGTTTGCGCCGCCGAACACAACTGCAAGGATCGCACCCAGAATTACGGAAAAAATCGTAAATTCGGGAACAACCTTGTCAGCCGGAACGTACGGCTTAAAGTCATTGTTGTCCATTTTTTTACCCCTCTTTCCTGTGCACGTATCTCGTGCACATCATTAGACAATAAGCAAACGATTATATCCGTTTTCCGAATTCTTTTCAATCGGCAAATTGTCAAAGGGGCAAATCAAATAATTGTACATAATAGATATATTACACGCGCAATTCCAACAATTGATGGAACGGCAGATGGTCAAGCACTGTCTGTGCAGTCTTCTGCCATTTTAGGAAGAAAGAGCCTTTACTCCCTGCGGGCTGCGATTCTGACCGCCTCTTCCAGAGTATCCACGACTATGCCCGCATGCTTCTGTACGCCGGCAGGAGATGTATGAAAGGTAAAGGAATCATCCGCTGCATCAAGAAGCGGAATATCATTCAGGGAATCTCCGATACCGTAAGTATGCTCCGCCCCGAATATCTCTGCGATCAGCTTCAGCCCCTCTCCCTTGGAGCAGCCCTTCGGCACGATATCAATACTGTTTACATTTTGAAAAGCAGTGATATCAGCACCATATACTTGATTGATTTCTTTTGTAAAAGACTCTGCGGCCTCCTCAGACGGTGTCAGAACGCTCACATCATGAATCGGCTCATTTCCGATCTCTTCCCAGCCGCTGAGCCAGGATGCGAAAGGCATATCCCCCGGATCTGCTCCGAACATGGTAAATCTTCCTTCCACATGGATCGCGCACCGATATCCGCTGGATGTGCCCGCATCATAGATCGCTTTTGCAGTCTCTTTATCCATATGGCGCTCGTAGATCAGTTCATCATTGCGGTCTACGATCCTTGCACCGCTGCTCCCGATCAGAAAATCATATTCCGGAATGCCTTCACAAAATCCCCTGATCGCACCTGTAGGGCGGCCGGTACAAAAACCGAACACTCCTCCCTGCCTGCGCAGTTCCTCAACCGCAGTCAGGATCTCCGGCGATATGGGCGGAGTCTGCATTCTAAAATACATGGTACCGTCAAAATCACTGGCAAAAAGTTTCACGGCCATCTCTTCTCCTTTATTGATTAAAATCCTGCTGATTGTACAACAAAAAACAGACTCCTGCAAACAGAAAAGACAGCGAACGCCACACGCAGTTGCAGTGTGGTTTTCGCTGCCTGAAATTGTTCACAAGCGTCGAATGTTTTCTTTACACAGCAGCATACCGGAAATCTTTCCCTGCTGCTTATGCTGTGACAGCCGTTTTATCTTGCATACATGCCGTAAGATCCATCCCACTCTTTATACTCATCCTGCTTTCCGATCAGCTCCTTCTCCAGGATTTCTCTTGTG
>JAUNAG010000171.1 GCA_030527685.1 Lachnospiraceae bacterium
CATTTTCAACTCCTCTCCTCAAAAACAGGAATCATTGTCTTGCGCCATGAAACGTTTCATTTGTTTGTGAGGTCATTCTATCACCGAAAACTTCTATACGCAATCCGTTTTACCGTTCAAATCATAAATTTGAATTATTTTGTAACTATACAACAATTATTTCCTGCGCTTTTTATCTAATTTCACCTTATTATTTCATGAATCGTTTCGTGAAACAACGCTTTACATTTCACGAAAATACAGTTAAACTATAGAAAACAAATACAATGCATCAAAAAAAGAATGTCATTGAAAGGAGACTTGCGTATCATGAAAAAAAGTCCGCTCCGCTTTTTCCTGCTCCTCGCTCTTGCCGTTTCACTCCTCGGCGGCTGCGCTCCGAAAGTCAATACCACACCGGAGCTCCCGACCGGAGACACCCTGCAGTTCGGCAGCTTTCTTGAAACGGGAAATGCATTTGACAATCTGACACTTCGCGAATATAACGATGCTCTCGCCGCAGACGGTCTGTACTACGCCACCTGGTCCCTCGGCGATGCTGTTGATTATGAGAATGAAGACGGTGACACCGTTCCTCTGTATGATGCGCAGCTCTATCTCATTGCCGGTGAATTCACCTCAGCAGAGAAAGCTTCCGATAATAAAAACACCTGGCTCAGTGCAGCAGCTAAGAACTATGTTGATGCAGAGCAGTCCGTTCTGAATATAAACGGCATCACCTACGATATTCTGACCTATCGCTGCAGCGAAAGTTCTCCTTATGAGCGCGGCATTTCCGCCTTCGCTTCTACAAAGGAATATGCCGTCTGTGCGGAATTCACCTGCCGGGATACATACACAGAGGATCTCACGCCGACACTGACCGCATTCCTTGAAACTGTTCTTTATCACTGAAACAAAAGGAGGTTCCGACATGAAACTGTTTTCTGCTTATTCCGGCACTCCGGGAAGCGGCCACCGTCTGACCGGTCTCTCCCGTTTCACCGAGCTGCTTGAGCGCGATTTCAAAAGACTGTATCTCGTCAATCTGCTCACTCTGCTCCTCTGCCTTCCTTATCTCCTCGGAGCAGCCTACGCCGTTCTCTCCTCCAGTCTTCTCGTGATGCTTGCAGCCGGAATCCTGGGCGGAGCCCTTGCCGGTCCTGCTATCGCCTGCCTGTACGACGCAGTACTCCGCTCTCTTCGCGATGCAAAGGGCAGCATTTCCGAAAACTACAGACGCGCCTGGACGCAGAACGCCCGAAGTGCTGTCCTGCCGGGCATCATCTTCGGGACCGTTCTCGGAATTGATCTGTTTATGTTTGCCCTGTTTCTGTGGGCCTCTTCCGCCCCGGGCATCGGAACAGTTCTTATCTACATCCTTGGTCTTCTTCTGGTCTTTCTCATCATGACCATCTTCTGGCCGCTGCTGGTTCTTTTTGATCAGCCGCTGCGTGACCGCCTGCGCAACTGCCTGCTCTTTTCTGTAAAGTATTTCTGGAAAATGCTCGGCTGTGCGCTGCTTCAGCTCATTTACTGGGCCGTTTTCATCGTATTACTGCCCTGGTCATCTGTGATATTGCTGTTAACAGGATTCTGGTTTATTATTTTCCTGACATGTTTCCTTCTGTATGATACTCTGAATGAGACATTTTCAATTGAAGAGAAAATTGCACAAGCATATCCGGAGCAGGTTCCTTTCTATGAAGATGACGAAACCTGGCTGAAAAGGAAGATGATCTCCGAAGACGGACCGAAGCCTGAAAGGAAAGACGATGAGGAAGAATAACGCCGCCCCCACAATGAAAGATGTTGCAAAAGATGCCGGCGTCGCACTGGGCACTGTATCAAAGGTAGTGAACGGACTGCCGGTGGGAGAAGAATACAGAATCCGCGTAGAAAACAGCATCCGAAAACTGAACTACCAGATCAACAGCTATGCACAGGGAATGAAATCCGGGCGAACCGGTACTGTCGCAGTACTCGTCCCCCATATCAACCATCCGTACTTTGCCTCCCTCGTGCAGTCTCTCAACTGGGCACTGGCCGCGCAGAGCTGCCGCATGCTTCTGTTCTGCTCCGACTTCGACCCTTCCGCCGAACAGAACTGCATCACACTTGCACAGCAGAACAAAGTAGACGGCATCATCGGTCTGACCTACAACCCGCAGCTGCAGATCGACGATCACACTCCGTTTGTCTCAATCGACCGTGTTCTGAGCAGCTCCATCCCCTGCGTTGCAAGCGACAACTATCAGGGCGGACAGCTCGCAGCCGAAAAGCTGGCAGAACTCGGCTGCCGGAAAGTTGCTTTCTTACGCATCGGCTCCCGTCTGGATAATGAACCCAACAAGAGAAAAGCCGGTTTCGAAAACGGCTGCCTGGCTCATCAGCTCGACTACACTCTGAAGATTCTGGAGGACGGAGATTCCTACTCGGAATTTGAAGCCTTCCTGGAGGAGCACATGCACAACGGTGCTCTGGATTTTGACGGTCTCTTCTGCGTCACTGACGGCCTGACCTACGATATCATCAAGACACTGAAACGTCTCGGCGTCAAAGTTCCGGACGATGTCCAGGTCATCGGCTTCGACGGAACACGCTACTTCGGCGACAAGGACCTGGTCTGCTCTACTATTGTGCAGCCCGTTCGCGAGATTGCGGAAACTGCCGTCAACCTGCTGTTCCAGAACAGGCTGACATCGATGCCGTCCCTCGTCTGCCTGCCGATTACATTTGCAGAAGGCGGCACAACAAAATCTCTTTAAAAGACCACCGGCTTTTTTAACTCACCCCATGATGGCGCGGCTGCTTCTGATGTATACTCAAAAAACGTGCGCTGTCAGGCGCACAACAAAAAACTGCTGTACCGGCACCTTCTTCTCCTTCGAACGGGGCGGCATTGCACCGGACATGGTGACATTGTCCAAGTCCATCGGCGGCATCGGTATGCCCCTGGCTCTGCTGCTCATCAAGCCCGAGTTGGACATCTGGCAGCCTGCAGAGCATAACGGCACCTTCCGTGGCAACCAGTTGGCCTTCGTGGCCGGCAAGGCAGCGCTGGAATTCATGCTGGAACAGGATATCCCTGCACAGGTGCGCCGGAAGGCTGCCATTGTGGAGAACTTTATCAAAGAAGAAATTCTGACACTGGACGAAAAGCTCTCCCACCG
>JAUNAG010000048.1 GCA_030527685.1 Lachnospiraceae bacterium
GATAAGCATGATGCTTCCGTACAGAAATTCGGATGGTATGACGCCGGAAATAACAAGATGTACTATAAGGCGGTTGTCCATTCGAAGGAAGGTACCAACAGCAATATCAAGGTAAAGGACTTATGTCTTGGTTCTGCACTGGGTACACCTGCAATCAAAGGTGTGTACGTATCAGATGAATACGGAAATAAAACCGGAGGTGATGTTTCCTATAATAATACGGCACTGGATAAGGGCTTTGAGCTGACGATCAATGATCCTGTTCCGCAGGGACAGAGCGTGACGGTTGAATACGAAGTGCCGCTGGATTATTCAAAGATTAGCAAGAGCGGCAATGCACAGTTTTCCGAAACCGGAAATGAAGTAACGATTACGGTTCCGGGTGATGAAGATGAGACAAATAACACATCGATTCACGAAGAACCGGGAATCACCTTCTCATCCATCAGCAAGAACAATACAGCTGTTTCCGATATTATCGAGGAAGGCGGAAAGAAGTATCGTCTCGTGACATGGAAGGTCACAGCCAACTCAGAGAGAAAGGTTTCTCTGAAGGGCTCTGATATTAAGGATACGCTGTATACCGGTTCTGATACGACATCGTATTACGGTGACGGAATTCAGGTCGTCAAGATTGCGCCGGACGGATCAAGAGGTGAGGCTGAAACAGTAAACTGGAGCAGACTCGGTGTAAACGATCAGTCCAAGGGCTGGAGTTATACAGCCACAGATGACGGCAACTATGCTTACGAAATCACCTATCAGACAAAGGTTGATATGACCGGATGGAATGCCAATGAGATCCGCGAAGTCGTCAATATTGCGTCTGATAAGTATGATGAGGAAACAGGCCGTATTACGATTACCAATACGGTAGAACCGAAGAAGCCGAAGATCTCCAAGAGCGCAGTTGATTATTCACAGCAGACATCGACCTGGAAGATCACAGTAGAGATTCCGGCTGGATGGAGCGGTGATCTGTCTCTTGAAGAAAATGCACCGAAAACCTCTGACGGAGCTTATCAGGATACTTTCGAGAGCCTCGAGATCGACGGCCTTGATGCCAGGAGTATTACGTACAGCAAATACGTTACGGACGGTGTTTGGGGATGGGTTGAATCTGATATTGCAGAAGCAACAAAAGCAAATATCGACTTCGGTAAAGTTGAGGCGGCAGATACAAACAGAACCGTCACGATTTCAGTTGTGACAAAGAATAATCAGGACTGGATTGAGGCTGCAGAGCAGCCTGGGTATGGTTGGTTCAAGCAGCAGGGTCATGAGAATAAGGTCTCGGAGACTTACACCGGAGAAGACGGAAATCCGGTGACTGAAGAGACTTCCGATAAGTCCAATCCGCTGAAGGAAGTGATTGATAAGAACTATAGTCAGGTCATTGATTATAAATATGTGGTCTGGGATAAGCAGGGTCAACAAAGATCCGTGAAGCTGCCGCTGTATCGATTCACTGTTACCGTACAGGGTACTCTTGAGCGAGAGGTGGATATAGCGGATTCCTTCGATACAGATCTGTTCAAAGTACTTGAAGTTACTAATATTGGTGAGGCAGGGGATAATCTGAATGTCGCTTACGGTAACGATCAATGGGGAAGTAAGCCTTATGGAAACTCCACAGGAGGAGCAACAGTCACCGTTGAAGAAACTAAAGACGGTGCAACCTTCCATCTGAAGGAGCTGGTACGTGATAAGAACAATCTTCCGTACCCGATGTACACGCTGGTGTATTATCTTGCTCCGAACTGTGATCTGAGCAACTTTGATGAGGTGGAAGCAGCTGTTAAGAAGCTTGACGAATACGTCATCGAGCACGGCACACTGATCGGGGACGGAGGAAATGCAGACGGCAGAAAGTATGCATTTACCAATACAGCGATCTGGAACGGCCATACAGATGATGCAGAGTTCGAGCGGTCCGTTACGAGAATCCTGAATAAGACGGGAAGTGACAATAATGACGGAACTTACAGCTACACCATCACACTGAATCCGGATAAGAGAAAGATTAACGGAGGCATCAACTATGAGCTTTCGGATGTCTTCTCGGGAGCACAGGTTCTGAAGGATTCGATCAGCGTCAGGATTAACGGTGAGGAGTCCTATCAGGGCACAGGCTGGAAGATCTATGATTCCGAGGCGGCTGCGGCGGCGGATGATTTTGACGGTGTGATCGTGATCTATGACGGTCAGTCCAATACGATCATGACAGTCGAAATTCCGGATGAAAAGAATGTAGTGATCTCGTATAAAGCAAAGTCCAAAGGCGAGGTAACAATTAATCCGGATACAAAGAAGGCTGTTGAGAAAGTATCGAATACAGCCACGGCACTGGATTATCACTACACAGTTGACTTCACACATGAGTACGACATTATCTCCAAAAAGAAGTCAGTGAACGATGACGGAACCAGAACCTTCGCAATCGAATTCAATAAGGATCATCTGAAGCTCAACGGCGGAAACAAGATTGATCTAACGGATGAATACAGCGGCGGTCTTGAGATCGACAATGATTCGTTCGAAGTGAAGATAGATCCGGAGAAGGATGCGGAAGGCAAGGATCTGGCAGCAGCAGTTCTTAGCAGCAAAAAGATTGACGGAACAAAGTATACCTTCACAGTTCCGGATGCCACACATGTCATCATCACGTATAAGGGCTCTCTGAAGTACACAACGGATGATGAAGGAAACAGCAAAGCAGAATATAAGAATACCGTTACCGGCGTCAACGTCAACGATGTGGTCGAGGAAAGCGTAGAAGCCAAAACGATTACAAAGAAATCAGGCGAGATGGTGACAGAAGCGAATAAGACGGAAGAAACGGAAGCTTACTTAGGAGCGATCCCGTTCACCATTGAGTTCAATCCGCTTTCACAGACGCTGAACAACGGAAACCTGATCGAGCTTACAGATACATTTGAAAATCTGAAGATTCTGTACAACACGATCAAAATCACACCGAGTGTCTACCCGGCAGGATCTGAGAATGCAGGTGAGCTGATTGCCTACGATGTAACAGGAAATCAGGCAGTGTTCCATATTCCGGATTCCACAAGAATAGTGATTGAGTACTATGCACAGCCGGATTTCGCAGGTAAGGAAAAGATTACCTGGAAGAATACGGTAGAGGCACAGGGCTTCACGGCGGAGCGGAGCAATGAAGAAACAAAAGACAGTTCTGCTTCGGGAACCGGCTCTGTCGGTAATGCGGTCTGGCTGTTCAAGTATGAATCAGGCCACATGGAAAGAGCACTTGAGGGTGCAAAATTCGCCCTGTCTTACTTTGATGAAGCTAATCAGAGTCAGCCTGTAACAGATACAACCGGCAAACAGATTGTATTTGAGACACAAAAAGACCCGACGATGGGTACCGGCTATGTCTACGTTACACTCACCCATGACCAGGGCTATGAGATGGGTCTGGAAGAGGATACCATCTATACGCTGACTGAGATTGAGGCTCCGAAGGGATATAAAAACGAAGGAACGGCTTACAGTTTCGTTCTTCTTTCCGGACAGAAGCCTGTTGAACAGCTGAGTGGTTACAATGCCGGTGTACATCAGGTAGACAAGGAAGAGATTGTCAAGGTAACAAACGAAAAGATCACCCAGGATATCAAGGTGGTGAAGAACTGGACAAAACTTGACCGCAAGGTTGCTCTTGCGGAGGAGAGTATTCCGGAATCAGTAACAGTTCAGTTGTATTACACTCTGACACCGGAGCAGCAGGACAGCTGGAAAGCAGTTCCTGAAAATACAGCTTCCGAGGATGATCCGTTCTACGGTATTCCGGGAACAGCTGTATTAACAGCCGATCAGGAATGGACCCATACATGGGCGAAGCTTCCGGCAGGCTATTACTACAAGGTGGAAGAGATCAATGCACCGGAAGGATTTACCGTCTACTATGAGAATAACGACGGAATTCAGAACGGTGAGATCAAAGTGACCAATGACAGGGATCACGATGACAAGGGCTATGAGCTTCCGCTTACCGGCGGCAGCGGCACTTTCAGGTATATGGGATCCGGTTTTGCCATGCTTCTTATGGCAGCCTTCATTCTCTATATAAAGCAAAGATTATTATTTACACCTGCTGATCATTCTTCACAAAGCAGAGAAAGGAGGCCACGCTGAGACGGGATTAAAACCTCCCTTTTCGAATCGAAAAGAAGAATGATCGCAGGGAGGAGAAAGAAGTTTCTACCTGCCGGAGCTAAATTCGGTAAAGCAAAATGAACTTATCAGAAAGGACAAAAAACATGAAACAGATCAAACATGTACTTGGTTTCGTTCTTGCAATGGTTATGACCATTGCCATGAGCATGACAGTAATGGCGGACACAACAACCTATAATATCTCCGTTCCGTCAGATGATAATCATTCCTACAGCATCTATCAGATCTTCACAGGTGATTACAAGGAAGGCGTGCTGTCCAATGTCAAGTGGGGCGCTAACGGCACAGGAACAAAGGGTGAGGCTGTTGATGATGCAATCCTTCAGGAACTTGAAGGAACAACGGGAACAGATGCAGAAAAGCTTGCAGTAATTAAGAAATACTTTGATGCTGATTCTGCTGCTGTCGGTACAGCAACAAAGGCTGCACCTTATAAAGCGGCACCGGGCTACTATCTGATTAAGGATGCTGCAGATCTCAGCGGTACTGAAGATTCTTATACAATCTACATTGTTAAGATTAACGGACCGGTTGAAATTACAAGAAAGGCAAAGACTCCGGAATCCTTCAAGAAAGTAAAGGATACCAATGATTCCGTAGCAAACAGCACAACAGGCTGGCAGGATTCTGCAGACTATGATATCGGCGATACAGTACCGTACAAGCTGACAGCAACACTTCCGGATAATGTGTCTTCCTACACAAAGTTCACCTTAAAGTTCGTCGATGATATCTCCAAGGGTCTGACCTATGTAAAGACCACAAAGATCACAATTGACGGAAAAGAAATCGCTCTGGTTGAGGCAGCTGCAACATCCGAAACATCCTCTTATGAGGGCGGCACTGTTTATCAGTGGGATCTTGGCGATGTAAAGGCACTTGGTGCTACAGACAAATCTGTCGTTGAAATCGAATATGAAGCAAAGCTGAATGAAGATGCAGTTCTTGGTTCAGATGGTAACCCGAACAAGATGCACATCACCTTCTCCAACAACCCGAACTGGAACGGCGAAGGCACACCGGAAGAAGGAAAGACACCGGATGACACAGTTATCGTCTTTACCTACAAGGTTGTTGTAAATAAGACACATAAGGTAGACGGCAAGGATCAGCCGCTGGAAGGTGCAGGCTTCAAGCTTTACAAGAAGGTGGATGGCGAGTACAAGCAGATCGGTGACGAACTTGTCGGCGGCGAACTGACAACATTCGAATTCAAGGGTCTGGATGACGGCGATTATAAGATCGAAGAGTCCAAAACACCGGGCGGCTACAATACAATCGAGCCGATTGAATTCACAATCACAGCTGATCATGATGTTTTAAGTGACAACCCGGCACTGACAAAACTGTCAGGTGATCGCAAGAGCGGCGAGGTCGTAACTTTCACACCAGATACAGAGAAAGGCTCTCTGACAACAGATGTTGAGAACAAGAAGGGCAAGACTCTTCCGACAACCGGTGGTGCCGGTACACGTCTCATCTACATCCTCGGTGCGATTCTTGTAATCGGCGGCGGTGTCCTTCTGGTCGCAAGAAAGAGAATGGCTGCCTGAGCAGTTATGAATTAAAAGCTTTCACATGTTTTATCTTTTCTCGTCAGGGAGTTGATCTCCCTGACGGGAAATAAAATGTGATGACAGCTGTATCTGCAAATGTATCAAAAGAAGATTTGCGGACAGAGCTGTGATGACATTTTCGGGAGAAGAAAAATCCCGGTCAATTGCATTTTATATAGGAGCGCATTACTTGAGCAGAAAGACAAAGAGAAAGACGTCTTCTGCGCAGCTGACGCCGCAGGAGCGCAGAAAAAAGCGGATCAACCATTTCATTAACCTGATTCTGGTGCTGGTGGTTGTGACCGGTCTGGGACTGCTTGCCTATCCTACGGTTGCTGACTGGTGGAACAACATGCATCAGTCGCGTGCGATTGCCAGCTACGTGGAACAGGTCAGTGATCTATCGAAGGAAGAAAACAAGAAGCTCTATGAGGAGGCTGTTTCATACAACAAGGGGCTGCTTTTAAGAGACAACCGCTATCAGCTGACAGATGAGGAGCTTCAGACATACAACAGCATACTGGATGTGACCGGTACAGGAATCATGGGGTACATCAATATCCCGAAGATCAACATCAACCTGCCGATTTATCACGGTACGGAAGATACAATCCTGCAGATTGCAATCGGTCATATTGAGGGCACTTCGCTGCCGGTCGGCGGAAAGGGTACACACTGCGTGGTATCCGGCCACCGCGGACTTGCTTCGGCGAAGCTGTTTACGGATCTCGACAAGCTGACAGAGGGAGATACCTTCCAGCTGCAGACTCTGAATTACACCATGACTTATGAGGTGGATCAGATTCGTATCGTGCTGCCGCACGAGCTGGAGGATCTGGATATAGATCCGGAACAGGACCTCTGTACGCTGGTCACCTGTACACCGTACGGCATTAATACACACAGACTGCTGGTTCGAGGTCATCGTGTTGAAAATGCAGCCGACGAGATTTCCGTTACTGCAGATGCAATAAAGATCGATCCGACGCTTGTGGCGCCGGTGATCGGAGCAGTTCTTGTCGTACTGCTGCTGATCTGGGGCATGATCAGCAGTATTGCGGGCCGCAGAAAGAAGAGAACTGCAAGATAAGTGATTCACAGAAAGGCGGTAAAACGTGTTGAATACAAGAATATACAGCGTCGGATATGCTGTTCAGAAAGAATCCGCTAAAACAGCTGCATATCGAGTGATCGGAGTGCTGCTTGGACTCTGCATCCTGCTGGCGGCTGTACTGCTGCATGTCAGAGATGTCAGCGCCGATGAAAAAGCGAGCGACTGCTCTGTCAGCATTGAATTCGAGGGAATCGGAGCAGAATTCGAACTTTACAGAGCGGCAGACTTTACGCTTGCCTCAAACGGCGAGATCAGTTTTGCTCTGACAGGAGATTTTGCAGGATCAAAGGTTGCGCTGGATGATCTCTCTGATGAGCAGTGGCAGACTGCGGCAGAAACACTTGATGCCTATGCTGTTTCGCAGAAGCTGCAGCCGATGAAGACAGCTATTGTAGGAGAGAACGGCAAGGCTGAATTCAAGGATCTGCCGGAGGGCCTGTATCTGGTTCGCTCTGCTTCCATGCAGGACGGAAAATATACATACTCTGCTACCAGAACACTGCTGACACTGCCGACGACTTCCGAGAAGCCGGCTACCAACCAGAGCAGCTGGACAAGATCGGTCACAATTGTTCCGAAGGTCACAAAGACAGAGAAGCCGCCGGTCATCAAGAATTACAAGATCATCAAGCAGTGGAGCGGTGATAAAAAGGATAACCGTCCGAAGGCCATCAAGGTTACGATTACCTGTGTCACCGGAGGAGATTCCGAAGAGAAAACGACAACACAGGAAACTGTGGAGCTGAATGCGGAAAATGACTGGACCTATTCCTGGACAACCGAGGATATCGATGCAGAATACTCGGTTGATGAGACACCGGTCCCGGACGGCTATACACGAGCTGTCAAAAAGACGGTTGATGAGAAGAAGAATCTGGTGATCTTTACACTGACCAATACGGCAGATGTTCCCCCGACACCGACTCCTCCGACAACGACAAAGCACGTCAAGACAGGTGATAATTCCAGACTCGGAACAATGCTCTTGCTGTTTATCGGTGCCGGATGTATTCTGGTCATGTTGCTGCGCCGCTCCGGAAACAGAGAGTGAGAGGTGCAGACCTGACAAAGAGTATTGAAAGGATGCAGCTGGTGGAAAGGTGAAAAAACGAAGTTCGGGAGCATTACGTGTGATTCTTCTTCTGCTTGCACTGGTACTTGCAGGCAGCGGGATCTATCTGTACAGACGGGAGATGCAGGAGCAGGCAGCGGGGGCCGTTCTGGTCAGAAGTCAGAATGAGAGTGTTCTTTCTGTCATGACTTCCTTAATTCCGGAAGAAACTGCCGGAACTGTTGCGTCTGCTGTGAAACAGAGCGATCAGGAGAAAGAAAGGGCTGCACAGACACTTCCCATGCTGGAGATCGACGGATTTTCCTGTGTTGGAATTCTGACTTTCGAAAAGCAGAAGCTGACATGGGCTGTGGTCAACATCGAATCCGATACGGAGGATTGTTACCTTCCGGTTGCAGTGAGCGGACATCCGGCAGACGGAGATCTGATCATCAGGGGCTTCGATCATAAAGAACAGTTTGCCGCCCTGCAGAAAACAGAACCGGGAGAGCGGGTGACATTCCGGGATATTAACGGCGTCACTTATCACTATGCGGTGACAGATACGGTCAAGCTGGATCAGGAGCAGGTCCGGAAAACACTGGCAGGACAGAGTACGGGACTGATCCTGACCGGAGAGGCGATGCGCCGCACCGATGATATTGCCCTGCAGCTGTATTATGAAATAGGTGAGAAGTACAGATTTGTCGTGGACTGCTGTCCGGATCGGACAGAGAACTAAATATGATGTGAAACGTGAAACGGAAGCATTGAGGCTGATAGGCCGGTGCTTCCGTTTTTTCTATCATATGTTTCTTTCACAGGAAATATCAGGAATTGATATAGGGATGCGTCTCCCAGTATTCTGTCGCCATATGGATGAAGTCTCTCATGGCGTGATTGATATGATGATTCTTTTCATAGGCAACCGTCAGTTCCCAGTGTGCCTGCTCACCTAAGGTGTAATAGGCAATATCATCACACTCCGAGGCATAGTAGCGGGGAATGATAGAGCAGCAGAGTCCGTTTGCAGCCAGCTGCTGCATGCCGCGCATGCTGACGGAATCAAACAGAAGTCTGGGCTTGAAGCCGGCATGCTCGAAGAGCCGGTCAATGATGATGCGCATGGTGGATGTTTTTCTTACCAGCGTAAAGTAATCATTCCGAAAGAGATTCAGATCAATCTCCGGGTATTCCTCCGGCTTTTTCCTGTCCTTATAGGCCAGCGGATGAGTCTTCGGAACACAGAGATAAAAAGGTTCGTCGCAGATATGCATATATTCAAGATGCTTGTATTTCTGTTCGAAGATGGTCTGGAATCCGAAATCAAGCTGCTGTGAATTCAGCATCTTGGACTGGGCATCAACGGAAGCTTCACATGGCTGAAAGACAATATCGGGGTATTTTTTGTGGATGGCCGGGTAGAGGGCGATAAACATCTGTGTTCCGCGCTCCGGCGTCAGGCCGATCCGGATTGTACCCTTCCACTGTTTTGCCAGATCCTGAATCTTGCTGTAGGCATCTGTCTTGATCCGCAGAATTTCCCGGGAGGAATCGATGTAGATCTTTCCGACATCGGTTAATTCCCAGTTGTTGCGGTTCCGCACGAAGAGAGGAGCGCCGAGTTCGTGCTCCAGCTTCAGAAGCTGCTGATTGAGAGCCGACTGCGTGAGGTAGAGTTCCTCCGCAGCAGCGGCGATATTTTTGTTTTTGGCAATGCAGAGCATATATTCGATCGTTTTTGTATCCATTTGCACGCACCCCGCAAAAAGATTTGAAAAAGCAGCAGCATGAATATATAAGAGCAGGAAGATAAAATCCTGTACAGCATTTGTAAAAAAAGATAGATACAGACAAAATATAAGTTAAAGAAAAACTTAAGTTTAGTTTAGCATGATTAAGTTTACATTGCCATTGCAATATTGTACATTAAGTATAACAAATACGGCAATAACACGTGAAATAAAGTGTATTTTCTACAAGGAGGCATTGGAATGAAGAAAAATTATCTGGCAATTATGATGGCTGCAGCGATGGCATTGTCCGGAGCAACTGTATATGCAGGTGCAGAAGAGGACAAGGGCTACAACAGCACATTTGATGTTGCTTCTGCAGGCGATGTCACACTGGACGTCATGATTACTTCTTTAGGCGATTCCGACGGCGGCCCGTTCTTAAGAGGCGTTATGGAGAAATACCAGGAAATGTATCCGAATGTTACATTAAATCCGGTTGAGTGCTCCATGAACGAGCTGTACACAACCTTAATCACACAGGCAACTTCCGGCACACTTCCGGACATCTTCACCATGTCTGAAGCTTATTCCGCAAACTGCCTTGAGATGGGCATGGGAATCGACAACCTGGCAGATCTTCTCGGCGAAGATTACATGAACGGACTGCTTGATGCAGCTGTTGAGAACTCTACAGTAGACGGTCACTTCGTATACATGCCGTGGCAGAACAACACGACTGCAATGGTTTACAGAAAAGATCTCTTCGATGAGAAGGGCTTAGCTGTTCCGACAACCTGGGATGAGTATCTTGAGACAGCAAAGGCACTGACAGAAGATACAGACGGCGACGGTACGGTTGACCGCTACGGCAGTGTATTTGCAGGAACAAGAAATGATTCTGCTGAGTCCAGATTCCAGACATTTGCTCTGACTTTCGGAGCTGATTTCGTCAAGGTCAATGAAGACGGAAGCGTTGCATCCGGCTTTGATACTGACGAATACAAGAATGCAATGAAGACATTCATCGACATCGCTGTAAATGAAGGCGTTTCTCCGGCAGGCTTTGTTGAGACAGGCTATTCTGAAGCTTACACCATGATCGCAGCAGATCAGGCAGCTATGTTCTTCAGCGGTTCCAACGTCCTTGGCGGTATCTACAACTCCAATCCGGATATGAGAGGCAAGATGGGAAGCTTCCCGATGCCGACAGCAGAAGGCGTTGATCCGGTTACTTCCTTCTCCAGCGTTGGTATGACTATCAGCAACAGCTGCAAGAATCCGGAAGTTGCTGCAGATTTCCTGAAGTATCTGACAAGCGTAGACAACAGCATCGAATGGAATAAGGCTACCTGCCGTCTTCCGGTCGTAAAGGAAGCAATCGATGCAATCGTAGCAGAGGATGAGGCATATGCAGGTTTCGCAGAGGCATCCGCTAATGCAGTCATCTATCCGGCATTTGCAGGCCTTGCTGAGCTTCGCGATGCTTCCGGCGAATGCTGGCAGAGAGTTGTATCAGAAGGCGTCTCTGTAGACGATGCTCTTGCTGATGCAGCAGCTAAGGCTGAAGAAGCTGTTAAGACTTACAGCAACTGAAGCTGAACTGTGTGAATTGATCTGATTTTTAACGAGCTGCAGCTACATCCTTTCAAAAGGATGTAGCTGTTTGACTAGGAGGACTTGTTGTGAATAATTCAAAAACAAGATTAAGTGCGAGACAGATTCGGACGAAGATGACGCCGTACTGGTTTATCGCTCCAGCAACCATCACGATTCTATGCCTTGTCGTATATCCGATTCTGTATGGTATTTATATCAGCTTTTTTGATACAAACCTTGTCAACAAATGGAAGTTTGTAGGACTCAAGTATTACCTCCAGTCAATGACGGACGCGTCCTTCCTGCACAGTCTCGGCAAGACGATGATCTTTACAGTCTGTGTAGTCGGCGGCCACTTCATTATCGGATTTATCCTGGCTTCGATCCTGAACGGAAAGATCAAATTCAGAACGATCTTCAGAGGCATTCTGATTCTTCCGTGGCTGTTCCCGGATGTTGTTATCGCCTATCTGTATAAGTGGATCTTAAATACACAGGGCGGTATTCTGAACCAGCTTTTAATGGAAATGCATATCATCTCGGAACCGGTTGGCTGGCTGAGCACATCGGCCACGGCATTTCCCTGCGTGATCATGGTCAGTATCTGGAAAGGCTTCCCGCTGGTACTGGTGCAGATCCTTGCCGGTATGCAGACAATTTCCGCTGATCTGTACGAGGCAGCCGATATTGACGGTGCAACAAGAATGCAGAAGTTCCGCTATGTCACGCTTCCGTCCTTAAAGCCGATCTTAACAACGATTCTGATTCTGGATACGGTATGGGTATTCAAGCAGTTCACACTGATCTGGCTGATGACCTCCGGCGGCCCCGGAAGTGCAACCATGGTATCTGCAATTGAAATCTATAAGAATGCATTCTCCTACTTCAAATACGGATATGCATCGGCTCAGTCTGTTTATATTCTGCTGATCTGCTATCTGATCGGAGTTGTATTCAGGAGGTTGTTAAGAGATGAATAACAAAAAGCATAATCAGCGTATTATATCGGGCCTGAGCTATGTAGTTCTGGTTCTCTGCTGCCTGATCGTACTGCTGCCTCTTTCATGGATGGTCATTACGTCTCTGAAGTCTATGCAGGACATCACACTGTCCAAGGGTCTGGATCTGTTTCCTTCAGGACCGTCGATCGCGAACTTTATCAATATCTGGAAAGATTATCCGATCGCAACCTATTTTAAAAACAGCATCCTGTCTGTCGGCGGATCTACCATCATCGGTGTTTTCTGTGCATCGCTCTGCGGTTATGCGTTATCAAGATATACCTTTAAGGGAAAGGAATTCCTGCTGAAGTTTCTGCTGGTTACGCAGATGTTCCCTGCAGTTATGAAGATCATTCCGTATTACAAGATCCTGGTTACTGTTCACCTGAACAATACGATTACGGGTCTGATGATCGTCTATGCGTCCTTCACGATTCCGTTCTGCACCTGGATGATGTACGGCTACTTTAAGAGCATCTCTACGGTTCTGGATGAGGCTGCAAGGGTAGACGGCTGCAGTGCATTTTACACATTCTGGAAGATTATTCTTCCGCTGGCTCTGCCGGGTCTGGTTGCAACCACGATCTACGCATTCTTACAGAACTGGAATGAATATATGTTCGCTTCTGTCTTGATGTCAGCGGATGCCAAGAAGACCATTACATACGCAATCAGTACGATGGCGGATGCATATAAGATTCAGTGGAATTACCTGATGTGCATCGCAATTGTTTCAAGTATTCCGACACTGATCGTATTTATCGTGCTTCAGAAACACCTGATTGCCGGAATGACAGCCGGTGCAGTAAAAGAGTAATTATTTTGAGGATTTTAGAGCATGGGAAAAGAGCTGTTTCGCAATCCAATCATCCAGGGAGGATATCCTGATCCTTCGATCTGCAGAGTTGGCGAAGATTATTATATGGTGACATCTTCGTTCTACTACTTCCCCGGTCTGCCGATCTTTCACAGCAAAGATCTGGTGAACTGGGAACAGTTGGGCAATGCGATTTCAAGACCGGAACAGTTGGATTTTAAGAACTGCAGTGCTTCAGAAGGCTTATGGGCGGCCACCATCCGCTATCATAACGGCAGATTTTATATCGTCAACACGCTGGACGTGAACGGCAGAACCTGCAGATATAATTTTATTATTACGGCAGAAGATCCTGCCGGACCGTGGTCCGATGCAATTGTCATTGAGGGTGCGGAGGGAATTGATCCTTCTCTGTACTTCGATGAGGACGGAAGGATCTGGTACTGCAGCAATCTGGTTCCGGAAGATCTGAAATACCCGGAACAGAAAGTGATTTATGCCTGCGAGCTGGATGCGGAGACATTCCAGATCAAGGGAGAGAAGCATGTGATCTTTGACTCCAATATGGATCACACCTTCTATACGGAAGCACCTCATATCTTCCATGTAAACGGTATGTACTATCTGATGACGGCAAGCGGCGGAACGCAGACAAACCACTGCGTTAATATCTACCGCAGCAAGGAGCTTCTGGGAAGCTATGAACCCTGTCCCAGAAATCCGATTGTCACAAACCGGAATGTACCGCTGAACAATATGCTTGGTATTTCTGTTGTCGGTCACGGCGATCTGGTGTGCACGCAGAATGATGAGTGGTATATGGTTCTTCTGGGAATCAGACCATACGAGCATTACATCGAAGATTATGATCAGTTCCTGCCGCGGCAGTGGATCCGCACGCCCGACCGGAATAAGGCAGCGCAGTTCAATCTCGGACGGGAAGTTTTCCTGCTTCCGATGGCGTGGGATTATGACGAGTGGCCTATTGTCGACAATCACAACGGTATGGTCAACATCAAAGAACGCCGTCCGAATCTGCCGGAGCATCGCTTCCCGATGAAGAGCCGCATTGACCAGTTTGAGGAAAAGACGCTGGATTTTATCTGGTGCATGAGAAGACCGGTGCAGGTTCCGTTCTATTCTCTGGAGGAGAGACCTGGATTCCTTCGCCTGAAGGGTACTTCCGTGATGGCAGAAGACACAGAGACACCGGCACTTCTGGTAAGACGCCAGCAGCATAACTGCTTCCATATCAGCACAGCAATGGAATTCGAGCCGACCTCAGAGGGAGAAGAGGCAGGTCTGATTGCGACACAGAATGAGAAATATGCGATTCTGCTTGTGAAAACCATGCTTGATTCACAGGTCGTTGTCGCAACTTATCAGCTTGTAAACGGCGTCCGTACCCTGCTTGCGAAAACGCCGGTTGAACCGGGCAGAGTGTATCTGACTCTGGAAGGTGGTGTAGGCTCATACAGCACGTTCTTCGGAAAGAGTGAGAGACAGCTGCAGCCGTCCGTGACAGGACTGGACGGTTCTATCTTAAGTACCGTAGTAGCAGACGGTTTTGTAGGAACCTATATCGGCATGTACGCTTCCGCCGGAAAGAATGCGGAGAGCACGCAGGCTGACTTCGACTGGTTCTCCTATGAAACAAAATCATAAAGAACTTAAAAAGAGAAAGACTTTTTGGCAGAAAGCTTTCGTGACGGAGGTCCCTTCAGTCGCTTTGCTGTGCTGTTCACAGCATAACGACTGAAGGGGCCTTCTGCTATGTATTTGGATTTTCCCTTAAAATATGCTATTTTTTAAGGGAAAGTGAGGCGGTTAAGGGAATGAGAAGCTTTAATTATTCAAAGATCAGAGACAAAACCTGGGATTCGGAAATTCTGGGCCTGGTAGCTGCCATCTACAAAGAAGCCGGAAAACAAGAACTTTATCTGAAGCAGCGACCGGATGAACTGGAAAAACTGGTTGAGATAGCAAAGATTCAAAGTACTGAAAGCTCTAACGCTATTGAAGGTATTGTTACAACAAGTACTCGTGTGAAACAGCTTGTAGAAGAGAAAACGACACCTAAGAATCGCGATGAGCAGGAAATCGCAGGGTATCGTGATGTGTTGAACATCATTCATGATAGTTTCGATGCGATTCCGATTACGCAGAATTATATCCTTCAGCTTCATAAAATCATGTATAGTCACATGAATAATCCGATGGCCGGCCGCACGAAAGATAACCAGAATTATATCAGTACGACATTCCCGGATGGCCACACGGAAATTCTTTTCACTCCAATTGCGCCGTTTGAGACTAAAGAAGCACTTGATCGAATATGCGAAGAATTTAATCGGGTCATCGGTAACCTGGAGGTTGAGCCGCTGATTGTGATTCCGACTTTTATATATGATTTTCTCTGCATCCATCCATTCAATGACGGAAATGGACGTATGAGCCGGCTGCTTACCACTCTTTTACTGTATAGAAGTGGTTTTTATGTGGGTAAATATATTTCCATTGAAGCAAAGATCGCTAAAAATAAAGATCTGTATTATGATGCACTTGGACAGGCGCAGCACGGATGGCATGAGGGCTGTGAAGATGTGAATCCTTTTATCAAATACATGCTGGGAACAGTACTCGCAGCCTATAAGGATTTTGAAGACCGCTTTGAAATTGTAGAAAAAAAGATGCCTGCTATTGATAAGGTACGTAAAGCAGCAGAAAATAAAATCGGACGGTTTACCAAACAGGATATCCGTGAATTGTGTCCATCTCTTAGCGTCAGCTCGATAGAAGGTGCTCTGCGAAAACTCGTATTGGATGGAGAGTTAAAGCGTGAAGGCAGCGGAAGGTCTACCTGTTATATTCGACTAAAATAACATACCCTTAAAAGGATGTGTTTCCCTTAAAAATGCGGTTATTTTAAGGGAAGAGTTTCTTTTTAAGGGAAAAAAGTCAATAACGCATGACAGAAGTACCTGAAAGGTATATTTATGAAAAAACAGAAGGAGGTTTAGAATACAGATGGGATATTTAATCAGTGAGACAACAAGGGAAGAACGTGAGAAGATTGTAGCGGAGGCTCTTGGCAATATCGAAGCCAGCTGTGACGGCTGTGCCACAGGACTTGCAGACAGATATCAGGAATATATTGACGGCAAGAAGGAGCTTCGCCAGATCAACATGGAGTTCAATGCCAGATATATAAAGGCTGATGAAGAGATGCCGGGAAGACAGAGTAGCTGCCCGATGGGGTGAAACATGCTGATAACCAATGCGGAAATCTATGATTTGAATTCCGGTTTTGTTCACGGAAGTCTGCTGATCAGAAACGGCATAATAGAGCGGATCTTTAATGGAGAACTGATTCCGGAAGGGCTTTGCGGAGAGGAAAGACTGGATGCGGGCGGAGATTATCTGATTCCCGGACTTGTTGACGTGCACTTTCACGGAGCGGCCGGAGAGGATTTCTCGGATGCAACGCTTACGGGCCTGCAGAAGATTGCTGCCTATGAGGCACAAAACGGAATTACCGCGATATGCCCGGCATCGATGACGCTGCCGGAGGAGAAGCTGACAGAAATCTGCTGTACGGCAAAGCTTTTTCAGGAACGGCAGGACCGGCCGGTAGCTAAGCTTGTCGGGATTCATCTTGAGGGACCGTTTATCTCTCCGAAAAAGACAGGAGCGCAGAATCCGGACTATGTAAAGCTGCCTGATCCTGCGATGTTTCGCCGTCTGCAGGAGGCAGCCGGCGGACTGGTGCGTCTGATTACGATTGCACCGGAGTGTGAGGGCGGACTGGACTTTATCCGTGAGTTTCATGAAGAAGTTCACATCTCTCTCGGGCATACGGTGT
>JAUNAG010000172.1 GCA_030527685.1 Lachnospiraceae bacterium
GACTTACATTTACCGGTTTTTCACGCACAAGCTTCTCACCGCATTCAGTGCAGAAACCAAAACTGCTGTCACTGACTTTGTGACCATTCGGACAGAAAAGCTCTTCCGCAGGTTTCTCAAAAGCCGGTGCCATATTCATATCATATCCGCAATCCTCGCAAAAGCGGTTTTCGGTCGAATTTTTCGCTCCGCAGTTAGAGCAGATTCTGATTGCTGCCATATAGAATTCCTCCTGTTATTTATCATATTCCCTGAAACGGAAGCGGAAAGGTGCCGCACCGTTTCGCAGAATCAGCGCCTCACCGATCTGAAGGCTGTTCACATCGTAATCCTGAATCACGGTTGTGTCGCGGTACTGTTCCACAACACCTTTCGTCTTGTTTCCCGATTCATAGCTGGTAATCCGGCCGTTCATTCCGGCAAGATTTTTCACAAATTCCCGGCTCTTATAATCGTTCAGCCGGAAGCTGACAGTTGTCGAGAAGCCTGAAAGCATGCTCCGGGCTCTTTCTTCACCGTAAACATGAAATACCTGCTCGACATTCTGCACACCGATGATGAATTTTGCTCCAAGGCTTCTGCCGAAATTCACACCGTCATCGATATGGACAAGTCTCGGTAAAAGTCTGAATTCATCTATGATAAAGTAGACATTGCCTTCACCCGTTCTGCGTGAAAGCGCCTCTTTGATTGCCAGATCAAACAGCAGCTGATAAATCGGGCCAAGAACACTTCCGATAGAAAGATCATATTCAATAAAAACGACTTTCCCGCCTTTTCGTCTTACAAGTTCCCGCATCGAAAGTGTACCTTTCTTTGCGAAATTTCCGATCAGCACGTCTGTGGTTCCCTGCTGCAGTTCGCTCATGACACCCTGTGTCTGACCGGAAGTCGGATCTTCAATATAAGGAACCATAGCCTGTGTATCTTTGAAAGCCTTCAACAGGCTGACAAATGCACGCGGCTCAGCAGTCTGCAGGGCATCCAGAAGCATCGCATTATCTCCGCCTCCGGGAAACTGCTGTTCGTTGCGGATAATAAACATAATCAGGGCACGCAGAAGATCTTTGGCTGCATTTGGAAAAAAGGGCTGTGATGTCTTTTCCAGCTTCTCCGCAAAAATAGCCTTTACGATCTCAACCGTGTTTTCCAGATGCCTGTCATCAATGGTAATTTCCCGGAACAGATTCCAGTAATCCGGATGCTCCCCATTGGTTGCCCGTTCATCATTGGAAATGACGATATCTCCCTTTTGATAAAACTGCTGATAATAGTCACCTTTTGTATCAAAGATAAACATAACATCATCCGAAGTCATTGTCGAACGAAGTCTGCGAATCATATGGTAAATCGCATTCGATTTGCCGGATCCGATCGCTCCCAGCATCAGCATATGACGGCTGAGGAGCCCCTCATCAATTGCCCACACGCCCGGATTCCCGCATGGAATTGTACCCGGAATCGCAAATACTGCGTCGGGTGAAGGCTTCGGGCACTGATACTCGATCTCCTCTCCGTAAATAATCTGTTCTTTAACCATCACTCTGCTCTCCTGATTGATTTACAGGGTCATTCCGTTGCTTTCCCTGTTGCTCTCATCATTGCTCTGTTCATTGTTCATGTCATTGTTCCGTTCTTCGGAAGCTGTATCTGATGAAAGCGCCGCAGCCCAGACAGGAGAGGTCTCTGCAGCAGGCGCCGTTCGTGCCTCAGATTGATCCGGTTGTTCCGGCCGCTCCATATCATTGCGGTTTGCTTTGTACGGTTCCGGATCTCTGCTTTCTGCTTCCCGGCGACTCATCTCATTGTTGTTCGCTTCGTACGCTTCCGGCTCTCTGCTTTCCGTCAGATTGCTCTTTTCAAGTCCGGCTCTCTCTGCTTCAGATATGTCCCTCTGTCCATAATATCCGATTACATCAACCGGAATATTCTGTCCTGCTTCTCTTGCCGCCAGAACACGATGCCGGCCGTTACTATCAAATGCATAATACCCGTCACCTTCGAATACTTTCACTTTATCCGCAAAATATGCATCTGCGCAATTTCGAAGATCAGGCTCATTCCGGATTTCATCCAGTGACTCTCCCGCATCTAATCGTTCCTGTACTTCAGAAATGTGACCGGCTGTCTCTTTAAAGCTTTCCATGGTCCCCCAGCCCTGTGCCTTCTCCTGCCAGAACAACGACGGATTTTCTATTTCTCTGTCATTAAGGCGAATTCCTTCTATTGAATTCGGTGAAATCGTTCTTGACTCCGGTACTGCATAACGCACTTCGTGCGCATCCGGCAAATCCCATTCTGCCTTGTACAGTTCAAAATGATCTCCTTTGACAAACATCGGAGATCTCTCATTTACCTTATCTAATTCTACTGCATGTCCAAATCCACTCACGGATGCATCAAGCTGCTCTGCATCTTCATGAACTTCAGTGTCCTTCTGCAAAAAGTTTTTTACGTTATTCCAAAATCCCACAGAATCACCGGTCCCTTCCAAAAAAGAACGGAGTATCCGGTCTGACCGCAATCATCATTCATAAGCTTGCAGTGTCCCTGATACTCCATTCTCCTCTGAATTCTTCTGTTTATCCCGTTTTACTCACGAGCCCATTTTTTCATTGCTTCATCACCATAGGTGCGCAGATCAAAGACACAGGCACCTGCCTCTGCAATGCTCTCTCCTGCACCTTCGACCGGGCGGGCCTGGAAAAGAACACCATTACCCAGCAGTGATTTTCCCTGTACGTTGATACCTGTCGCCAGAGAGGTGTGATCGCTTCCCATACCGATTACACTGAAGGTCATATACGGGAAAAGCAAGCTTACAATCATCAGCATCACGCCGAATATCAGCAGGGCCGTTGTCATTCCACCGGCATACCGGCCAAGCATAGCGTTCGAATACCAGGAACCGCCCAGCAGAAGAACACCGCAGGTGAAGATAGCCTTATTCATGCCTCGTCCGATTGTGCCGCTGATACCGTGAACCGATTCCAGATTCAGCTCTTCTACTCTGGTATGCTTGAGAATAAGCAGCTCATAAAATTCCTTCAGGATCACTCTCTCCCTACAATGTCAAACGTTTTTTACTGTAAATACAAGGTTTTTCGAGCTTTGT
>JAUNAG010000049.1 GCA_030527685.1 Lachnospiraceae bacterium
ACCGCGGTTCCTTTGCCGCGCTTGAAAGCGGAAGCTTCGAATCTGCCAAGAACCTCTTTGCAGGAGGCGACTGCGTAACCGGTCCTGCTACAGTTATCCGTGCGATCGGTGCAGGCAAGGTTGCTGCTGCGAATATCGATGAATATCTCGGCTATCACCACCATATCACGGTTGACATCTCCATCCCGGCTCCTGTCCTCTCCGACAAGCCGAAATACGGACGCGTCCACATGACGGAGCGCGATGCTGCCGAGAGAAAGAATGACTTTGAACTGATGGAATGCGGCATGAGTTGCGAGGAGGCACAGCAGGAATCAGGCAGATGCCTGCGCTGCGACCACTTCGGCTACGGCGTCTTCAAAGGAGGGAGGGAACGCAGATGGTAAAGCTGACGATTGACAACACACCCGTTGTGTGTGACGAAAGCCTGACAATCATGGATGCTGCGGCATCCGCCGGAATCCCGATCCCTCATCTCTGCTACCTGAAGGATATCAATGAAATTGCCGCCTGCCGTGTCTGTGTCGTAGAGGTCGAAGGAACCGAACGTCTTGTTCCCGCCTGCGACAACACCGTGCAGGAAGGCATGGTTGTTTACACCAACAGTCCGCGTGTCCGTGAAGCACGGCGCGTCAATGTAGAGCTGCTGATGTCACAGCACAGCGGCCAGTGCATGAGCTGCGTCCGCTCCGGCAACTGCTCTCTGCAGACTGTCGCCAATGATCTGAACATTCTGGATGACAATCCCTATCCGCGCGATCTTCCGATCAACCGCTGGGATAAGAATGCACCGCTCTTCAAGGATGTTGCCAAGTGCATCAAGTGTATGCGCTGCGTCAATATCTGCGATAAGGTGCAGGATATGCGCATCTGGGATGTAGAGGGCACAGGCGGACATACCAACGTCAATGTCTCCATGAACCGCGAAATCATGAATGCAGACTGCGCCTTCTGCGGTCAGTGCATCACGCACTGCCCGACCGGTGCTCTCCGCGAGCGTGATGACACCATGAAGGTTATCCGTGCTCTGGCTGACCCGAAGATCGTCACCGTCGTGCAGGTCGCTCCGGCAGTCAGAAATGCATGGGGTGAAGAGTTCGGCATGACCCGTCAGGAGGCTAGTGAGCTTCGCATGGTCGCCGCACTGAAGAAGCTCGGCTTTGACTATGTATTTGATACCGACTTTGCAGCTGATATGACCATCATGGAAGAGGCAACCGAATTCCTGGAGCAGATCACACATCCGGATCAGCACAAGTTCCCGATGTTTACATCCTGCTGCCCGGGCTGGGTCCGCTTCCTGAAGAGCCAGTTCCCCGACATGGTCGGACAGCTCTCCACAACAAAATCCCCGCACCAGATGTTCGGCGCAACGATCAAGTCCTACTTTGCCGAAACACAGGGAATTGATCCGAAGAACATCCGCGTTATTTCCATTATGCCCTGCGTTGCCAAGAAGGCAGAATGCGCCATCCCGAATCAGAATGACGCCTGCGGAGATCCGGATGTCGACATCGTTCTGACAACCCGTGAGATGAACCGCATGCTGCGCTCCGATCACATCATCCCGCAGATTCTGAAGGATGTGCCCTTTGACGAGCCTCTCGGCATCGCCTCCGGCGCAGGCGTGATCTTCGGCATTACCGGCGGCGTCATGGAGGCCGCTCTCCGTACAGCCTACTTCGCCGTCACCGGAAAGAATCCGGCTCCGGATGCTTTTAAGGATGTCCGCGGCATGGACGGCTGGAAAGAATCCACCTTCGAGATCAACGGCACAAAGCTGCGCATCGCAGTCGTGTCCGGTCTCGGCAATACCAGAAAACTGATCACGGCTCTTCGCAAGAAGGAAGTCGCCTATGACTTCGTTGAAGTCATGGCCTGCCCGGGCGGATGCTCCGGCGGCGGCGGAATGCCGATCCACGACGGCTTCAATCTGACTGAAGAGCGCGGCGAAGAACTCTATAATCTTGATCTTCACAATAAGATCCGCTTCTCTCACGAGAATCCGGGCGTCACGAAGATCTATGCAGACTACTTTGAGAAGCCTCTCTCTGAGAAAGCTGAGCATCTGCTTCATACCGATCATTTCGGCTGGGAGATGCCGCTCTCACCGTATCCGAACCGCGAAACGCAGGATTAACCCCTGCCTGATCCCATTTTGACAGTGGATGGTGCCCGTAAATCGGGCACTGCATATATACAAAGCAGGATGAGCCCGTCTCATCCTGCTTTGTGTTTTCAAACGATTCACAGCACCTGCCGCGGAAATATACCGTTATCTTTTCGTCCGTCCTCCGCCGGACCGGATGCTTTTTCAATGCCTGCAGATATGTTATACTTTTAAAAGTCCCGCAAAGTACTTTCCACAGTTTCGCCAAAGGCAATAATCATGGATTCGTGCGGGAATAAATCTGGGGAGGTTACACATATGTCAGAACAACAGGGGAACAAACCTGCCGGAACAGGTGCGAAAAAACGTCCTCCGGCACGCGGTTCCTATAAGAATTCCAAAGCGGCAAGAAGAAAACGCCGCAGGAGGCAGCTGCAGATCATCTATACCTGCATGACGCTCCTGCTGGTGATCGTCACTCTTCTGATTGTCGGTCTTCTTCATGCAACAACCCGACGCACCAATCAGAACCGCGCTGAACGTGAGGCTGCCATCTCTGCAGAGGAAGCAGCAATTCAGGCAAAACGCGATCTGATCAAAGAAGCTGAAAAGCTGGCCGACGCCTACGATTATGACGGCGCCGTTGCCCTCCTGACACAGCAGGAAAATTATGACACAGACTCCGAGCTCGTCAATGCGATCGCCAAGTTCACTGCCTCCAAGTCAGCACTGGAAGCAAAGAACGTGCTTGAGGTTCCGCACATCTTCTATCACTCACTGATCGTAGATACCGACCGGGCATTTGACTCAAGCAAGCTCAGCGCCGACACCATCGCCGGCAACAATGCGTGGATGACCACGACTGATGAGTTTGACAAGATTACACAGCAGATGTACGACAACGGCTGGATTCTGGTCAAGATGAGAGATCTTGTTACGGAGTATACAGGTGAAGACGGCTATGTTCACTTCAAGCAGAACCGCTCCCTGCTTCTGCCTGCGGATAAACATCCGTATGTTCTGTCCATCGACGACTGGAGCTACTACCACTCCTATGACGACCAGGGCTACGGCAGCAAGGCAGTCCTTGATGAAAACGGTATGGTCAAGGTGCAGTATAAGGACAAGGACGGCAATGTCTCTGTCGGCGACTACGACGTTGTCCCGCGTCTCGAAACCTTTATCAGCTCTCATCCGGATGCCTCCTATCGCGGAGCGCGCGGTCTGATTGCTCTTACCGGTTACAACGGCGTCTTCGGCTACCGCACGGACGTGGCTTACAAGACAGGCGAGCGTCTCGGCCAGGATCAGGCTGCATTCCTGCAGGCAAATCCGGATTTCGACTGGGATAAGGAAGTGGCTGAAGCAACGAAGATTGCCAATGCTGTCAAGAGACAGGGCTGGGAAATTGCCTGCCACACCTGGGGACACTTAAGTGTTACCGGCAAGTCCCGCGACACAATCGCCACGGACCAGGAGAAGTGGCAGAACACGGTTGCCAACATCACCGGAAAAACCGACACGATCATTTTCGCACACGGCAATGACATCGGAAACTGGAAGCCCTACGATATCAACAATAACGAGATCTTCCGTTATCTGAAAGATATGGGTTACAATTATTATGCAAATGTTGATGCCTCCGCCAAGTACTGGGTACAGGTCAACGATCTGTCTGTCCGCATGGGACGTATCAACTGCGACGGTCTGCAGATGTGGCGTGCCATCTCCGGTGCAGCTAAAATCAATGTTTTCGAAGACCTCTTCGATGTTGAATCCGTCTTCTCACCGGTCAGACCGACCCCGGTTTCTGCTACCGGCAAGTCCTAAGATTCTTGCTTAAGAAGGCGATTCGTGATACTATGTTTTTTAGCATTATGCATTTAGAAAGGGGACACACAACGTGCAGATCTGGCAGATTTTATTAACAATTCTGATCATTTTGATCATTGCTCTCATCGGAATGTATTTCTGGGGAAAACGCCTTCAGAAAAAGCAGGAAGCACAGCAGGAGCAGATTGAGGCTGCAAAGCAGCAGGTAACACTCCTGGTTATTGATAAGAAGCGCATGCGAATCACGGAATCCGGTCTTCCGGATATGGTCATCTCTCAGGTACCGAGACTGATGCGCAGAAACAAGCTTCCGATTGTCAAAGTCAAGATCGGACCGAGAGTCATGGTCATGATCGCAGATGAGAAGATCTACGATATCATCCCGGTCGGCAAGGAAGTAAAGGCTGTTATTTCCGGTCTCTACATCCTCGAAGTCAGAGCTCTCCGCGGAAAGCTGGAAGCTCCGCCGAAGAAGAGAACACTTCGCGACAGACTCCTTCGCAGAAACGAAAAAGCGAATCAGGAGCTGAAGAGCATCGAGAAGGAAGAAGCTGCAAGAAAAGCTGAAAAGGCTGCAAAGAAAGCAGCACGCAAGGCAGCTAATAAGTAAACTTCATAAGGTATGATAAGAGCTGCGGCAGAATATTCTGCCGCAGCTCTTTTTTGTACCCTCTATACTGTTCTCTCCTCATCTCTTCCCGGGTTTCTCATGTATTTTTTTCTGTACTTAATTCCTCTATTTTCTCGCTTTTTCTCATTTTTATATCTGTTTTCAACGTTTTTTCTGTTTTTCCGTTTCATCTTGCGCACATTTCATTTCACAATCTGAAATCTTGCCTGGGATGTGCATTTTGCAATCCGTTTCTTGTCCCTTGCGTCAATAGCTTTTCGGGGGCTTTCTTCTTAAAATACGAGACAAGCAGTATGAGCAAGAAAAACAGATGAGACCCCCGTTCACACCACCCAAAGGATGAGGTAAAAGCTATGCCCGTACATGTAATTTCCGAAGCAAACCGCTGCCTGCAGTGCAAGAAGCCGCTCTGCCAGATGGGCTGCCCGATTCACACGCCTATTCCCCAGTTTATCAAGGCTTTCAAGGAAAACCGCCTCAATGAGGCCGGTCAGATGATCTTCGACAACAATCCTTTGTCCATCGTCTGCTCCCTTGTCTGCAATCACGGAGGTCAGTGCGAAGGCCACTGCATCCAGGGAAAAAAGGGAGTCTCTGTTCATATCAGCAGTATTGAAAACTATATCTCCGACACTTACTTTGACAAGATGAAGATTACCTGTGCACCGCCGAACGGAAAGTCTGCTGCCATCATCGGCTCCGGTCCGGCCGGCATCACAGTTGCGATTCTCCTTGCCAAGAAGGGCTACCACGTCACGATCTTCGAATCCAAAGACAAGATCGGCGGCGTTATGCAGTACGGCATCCCGGAATACCGCCTTCCGAAGAGCATTCTGGAGCGCTACCGCAAAAAGCTTCTGCAGATCGGTGTCTCCATCCGCCCGAATACAACGATCGGCGGTGCTCTGGAGATTCAGGATCTTCTGGATGACGGCTACGGTGCGATCTTTATCGGAACAGGCGTCTGGCGTCCGAAGAAGCTGAATGTACCGGGCGAAAGTCTTGGCAATGTTCTCTTCGGTATCGATTACCTTGCGTCCCCGGATGCATTTTCCTTAGGACAGAATGTGGCCGTCATCGGTACAGGCAACACAGCCATGGACGTGGCACGCACAGCTCTCCGCCACGGTGCAGAGCATGTGACAGTTTATTCCTACAACAACGAAATCAGCGCTTCTCCTCACGAGGCAGAGTATGCAAAACTGGATGGTGCTGAGTTCGAATTCGATCTGGATGTCGTCCGTATCACGCCGGAGGGTCCGCTTTTCAGAAAACGTCTCCGCGATGAGAACGGCAATGAAACCGGTTTTTCAGAAGAGCACGTGCAGGCTCAGGCCGATACCACACTGATCTGCGTCAGCCAGGGACCGAAGAACAAGCTGATTATGACAACCCCCGGTCTGCAGGGCAATGATCACGGCCTGCTGATCACGGAGGAAACCGGCATGACTTCCATCCCGCGCCTCTTCGCTGCAGGCGATGTCGTCTCCGGTGCAAAAACCATCGTCGAAGCCGTTGCCAAGGCCAAGGTTGTTGCCGAGAGCATGGACCGCTTCATGATGGAAAATCCGTGATAAAACACCATAACCCGCTATACAGTCTAACCCGACTTTTTCTTATTTTCGCTGTCCGCTCCTGCGGACAGGCAGCATAACTTTTGGAGCTGTGAACCTCCCACTCGCAGCAAAAGAGGCATGTCCCGTTTTAGGACATGCCTCTTCTCCGTTTTATCGCCATTTCCGGTTCTGACTGTCACACAGCCCTTTTGTTTCGCTGCGTGTGCTTCAGTTCATTCCCCTTACGATGATTTCATTTGTATTTTTTGAGACAGCCACGCCGTCTGAAGAAAGTCTGTATTCCACATATACACGGATCTGTCCGTCCTTCTCCGAGTAGGCAAAACGGTCGGTCCTCACTTCCATCGGAATGCTGCCGTACGGTGTTCTGTAAGACAGTACGTGCTTGCAGCCCTTCCGGAAGATCATCGTGCTCTCAGTCTGGCCTCTTCTGTGGACCTCCAGACAGTCCTCCCCCAGAATCATATGGGTTTTGGTGATGCCTCTGGTGCCCTCCTGCGCCTCCTGATACATGACGTGACGGCGGCCGTTCACGATACGGCCGGAGCCCTTACATTCTGTTACAACAGGCACAGCTTCTTCGCTGCCCTGTCCGGGAGTTTTCTGCATGCCGGTAATTCTGATCTCAACGTTCTGCATTCTCTTCCGTCCTGTCTGTGTAGTTTAGTCCTGTAGTTTAGTATTCATCAATCTGAACGATGCGCGCCGAACTCACATCGATCGGCAGAATCGAATTGGCAAATTCCGCAAATCTCTCCGGCTCATCACTGACAAAGAAGCGGTACGGATGCGGCTCATCCGGCTGTCGCGGCACTGTGTTGGCAATGCCCTTCTCCTGCAGAAGAACTGCCAGATCCTGTGCTGTCTCGTATGCCGGATTGACCAGACGGATCTGTTCTCCGACCAGTCTGCGGATCGTGCTGCGCAGAAGCGGGTAATGCGTGCATCCCAGAATCAGTGTATCAATGTCATTTTCCAGCAGCTCGTCCAGATAGCGGAGAAGTACTTCATCCGTAATCGGATCATGAATCCATCCTTCCTCCACCAGCGGAACCAGCAGCGGACAGGCCTTTCCGATTACGCTTACCTCCGGGCGGGTCGCATGGATTGCATCCGCATAAGCATTGGAACTGATCGTTGCACGCGTCGCAATGACGCCGATTCTTCCGTTTTTTGTCTCGCGGCAGGCCACACGGGCACCGGGATCAATCACGCCGATGACCGGAATATCTCCCGCTTCCTCTTTGATTGCATCAAATGCAGCTGCAGTCGCTGTGTTGCAGGCTACTGCGATTGCCTTGATATTCTGCGTCTTCAGGAAGCGAACAATCTGCCTGGAATAACGCTCCACCGTCTGCCGGGACTTGCTTCCGTAAGGGACACGGGCTGTGTCACCGAAATACACAATATTTTCCATAGGAAGATTGCGCATAATCTCACGCGCAACCGTCAGACCGCCAAGTCCTGAGTCGAACACGCCGATGGACGGCGCGGACCGCTCTCCTGACTCTGTCATAAAGCATCCCTCCGCTTATCTGTTTTCCTGTTCATCCTGATCTTTGATATCAAGAGACCGCACGATGTTCCGATACTGGTTGTCGATATGCAGCGACATCAGACGTGTCGCCTCTTCCTTGTCACGGTTCTCCAGAGCCTTTACGATGGCATCATGCTCACGCACCAGGGTCTGACGGATATCGGTGTCCTTCAGGTATTCCATTCTGAAGCGGTACATCTGCTCACGCAGGTTGTTCAGAATCTGAATCAGTCTGCGATTATTGGTACCCTTATAGATAATATCGTGGAAATGCTCGTCTGCCTCACCGAGAACTGTCAGGTCTGCATCCTTTCTGGCAATCTGAATGGCGAAGGCCTCTTCGGCCTCCTTCAGCTCCCGGATATCCTTTTCCGTCATATAGTCGCAGGCCTTGGAAATAGCCAGCACCTCAAGGCTTCTGCGGACCTCCAGTACGTCGTTCAGCTCCTGTCTCGTGATTTCCGCCACATGTGCGCCGCGGCGAGGAATCATGATGACAAGGCCCTCATTCTCCAGCTTTCTGATTGCCTCACGGATAGGTGTTCTGGAGACGCCGAGTCTGTCTGCAAGTGCAATCTCCATCAGACGTTCTCCCGGCTTCAGCTCGCCGCGGAGGATCTGTCTGCGAAGGGTATAAAAAACCACATCGCGAAGAGGCATGTATTCCTCGGGATTCATATTCTGTTGGCTCATTTCAGGTTATCCCCCTTTTTCTTCGCTCTATCACGGCACCGCTGATGTTCGCTGCGGCCCGCGTATTCTACCTTTTATTTCTTTTTTGCGTCGGGCCATGTAAGAAATGTTCTGGCCGACGGCATGCGTGCTCTAAGGTGATCTCTGCAGCGCTCGGCTGCATCCGCATCGTCAAAGATGCCGAATACGGTCGGACCGCTGCCGCTCATCACGGCATTCAGGGCACCTTCCTTCAGCATCGCCTGCTCAATCTCGCTGATAATCGGATACTTCTCTCCCGTGACCTCTTCGAGCACATTATACATGGCATCGGGAGCCGCAAGTGCCCTTAAGTCCCCGTTCTGCAGCGCCTGCAGCTGTGCATCCACATCCGGATGGCGGAGATTCTCCTTTTCATCGATGCTCTTGTACACATCCTTCGTCGAGACACTGACAGAAGGCTTGCAGAGAAGGATTCTGCAGTCCGGCATCGTCGGGAGCGGTGTCAGAATCTCGCCGATTCCCTCCGAGAGAGCCGTTCCACCCATAATGCAGTAAGGAACGTCTGCCCCGATCTGTTTGCCCCGCGCCATCAGTTCTTCCATGGAATAGCCCAGATGAAACATACGGTTAACACCGATCATGGTCTGTGCGGCATCACTGCTTCCGCCGGCAAGTCCGGCGGCCACAGGAATGAACTTATCAAGACGGATTTTCACGCCATCCGTCACGCCCTTTTCTTCCATCAGAAGCTTTGCCGCACGGACAACCAGATTGTTGTCATCTGTCGGCAGATACGGAAGGTTGGTCTCGAGCGCAATGCCGCTCTTCCCGGAAACCGCCTGCAGCGTAAGCCGGTCATACATCCCGACCATCTGCATGATCATTCGTACCTCGTGATACCCGTCATCACGCTTTCCGAGCACATCAAGAGAAAGATTGATTTTTGCCGTTGCACGAAGAAGCATAAAATCCTCCGATTGTATCTCAGTGTTTATTGTATACAGAACATTATATGCAGATTGCCATTATTATGCAAGGGCTTGCCTTCTGTAGGGTTCCCTGCACATCTGCCTGTCTTCCGTCTTTTTTCTGCTGTTTTGTCCTGCCTTTACCGCAAAAATGCCCTGCAGCTGTTTCGGCCGCAGGGCATTTTTGATTCAGTTATCCCACGCAGATCGATAGATCTGGATCGTACTGTAGATGTGCCGGCTCAGCGCCTGTCTGAGCCCGTCCGTATCACAAAGTACAAGGCTCTTCACGATCTCCGTATGCTGCTTCTCCACCTGACGAAGTGTCTCGGGTGAATGGCAGCGGAATCCGGAAAACATGCCGGCATGGGCATTGAGCTCATCGTACATCTTGATAATCTGTGCGTTCTGACTGCACTTTACCAGTTCAAGATGCAGCATGCGGTCATGCTTATGCAGCCCCCGGAAGTTTTCTCTCGTGTACTCCAGAGCACATTTTTCATATTCTTCATTGGAAACCTGAAGCATATCCTGCATCCTGCGGACAAAGTCTTCATTGCGCTTTGCTTCTTCTACCGCATAAGAAGCGCAGTACTGCTCAATCATGATACGGGCTTCCCAGATATTCTTCATATCCTGGAATTCAAAGGTTCTCACACGCATGCCGCACTTCGGCACAGAGACAACCAGGCCGGTTGAAACCAGCTGGTTCAGTGCCTGCTTCACGGGCGTTTCACTTGTTCCGTAGCGCTCGCAGAGCTTTCTGACTGTCAGGCGTTCTCCCGCTTTAAATGTATGATCCTGAATCTGCTCCAGAATCTTCTGTGCAATTTCATCCGCAAGCAGTTCGTGTGACTGTTCCATTGTTTTGCTCCTTTATCCGGAAGTATAGGTGCTCTGATTATACAGTAACCTGATACTTCTCTACAACGTCCCAGTTCAGATCCATTCCGATTCCTTCGCCCTGCGGCACGAAGAAATTCATCTCCGCATCTGTCTCCAGCGGGTGAGATCCGATCTCGGATTTCAGCGGATTCGGATTCTCCTCGGATTCAATCATCTCTGTGTTCGGCATCGCAGCCGCAAGCTGCAGGCTCGCTGCAAAGAGAATTGCGGAGCCGAAGCAGTGAAGCGAGATCTTTCTTCCCGTCTCCTCTGCCAGCGCACCGATCTTTCTGCACTCGGTGATGCCTCCTGCCCAGCCCAGGTCAGGCTGTACGATGTCAACTGCATTTGCCTTAATATGATTGCGGAAATTCTTAAGTCCCTGCTGGGTCTCAAAGCCGGCAACCGGAATGATCTCGGAGATTGCCTGCAGGCCCTCTGTCTCCTCAAACGGAATCGGCTCCTCCAGCCAGTAGATGCCTCTCTTCTTAAGCTCCTTCGCACCTTCGATGCCTTCCTCTACATTCCAGGAGGCATTGGTGTCAACAGAGAGAAGGCCGTCACCGAGAACCTCCTGTGCGGTCTCGATTCTGCGAAGATCCTCTTCTACTGTCACTGCATAATCGCGGTTTGCCATATAGCGGAGCGGTGAGCCCGGGCGGTCCGAATTGCGGCCGATCTTGATCTTGGCATTGCGGTAGCCCTGCTTTCTGTAGCCCTCCAGCTCTTCCCGCAGACCGTCGAGTCCCTTGCCCGGTGCATAGAAGCCGCCGCTGGCATAGGACGGAATCCGGTCAAGCTTTTTGCCTAAGAGCTCGCTGACTGACTTGTGTTCCGTCTTTCCGTAAAGATCCCACAAAGCGATATCGATGCCGCTGATTCCTCCCATCGCCAGACTTCTGCGTCCGTGAGCGATCGTTCTCCAGTACAGCATATTCCAGATCTCTTCGATCTCCAGCGGATCACGGCCGATGATCATGGCGCCGAGATAATCCTCTACCATGTATTTCATCAGCGGAAGCGGTGCTCCGTAGGTGAATGCTTCGCCGAGACCGTAGAGACCGCAGTCTGTTTCGATCTTAACCAGCAGTGCCTGGCGTCCCGTTGAGGTTCCCAGAGCATCACTGATCGGCGAGCACGCACATTTTAAAGGAATTGCTTTTACAGCTGTAATATTCATATTGTCCTCTTTTGAAAATGCATTCCTCTTTTGTTATCAGACGCTCATACCGAGAACTCTCGGGAACCAGAGGCTCAGCTCCGGAATGAAGGTCACAAGCAGCAGGGCAAAGAGCAGGGCGATCAGCCACGGGATCAGTGCCTTGGAGAACCTGCCGATCGAGATATTACCGATCTTGCTGATAACAAAGAGTACCAGGCCAAACGGCGGTGTCAGAAGTCCGATCATCAGATTCAGGACCATGACAATACCGAACTGTGTCAGATTGACGTTGTAAGCTGCCAGCAGCGGAAGTACCAGCGGAACAACGATTGTAATTGCGGAAGCTGTCTCAAGGAAGCAGCCGATGATCAGAAGGAAGACGTTGATGATCAGAAGGAGTGCAACCTTGCTGGATACAACGGAGGTCATGGCCTCAAGAATCATCTGCGGAACCTTGGCACGTGTTGCAACATAGCCGAAGAAAGTAGCGCCTGCAATGATCAGTGCGATGGTCAGAGAATCTCTGACGGTCTCCTTTAAGATGGAGATGAACTTCTTCATTGTCAGCTCGTGATAGATAAAGACATCCAGGAACAGGCTGTAAAGAACGACGATTGCAGCACTTTAAGTCGGTGTGAATACGCCGCCGAAGATGCCGACAAGAAGAATAATCGGAGCCATCAGCGGAAGGAAGCCCTGCTTTAAAGCCTTTCCGAACTCTCCTGCTGTCGGGAACTTGGTTCTCGGATACTTGCGGATGACTGCGTAGACAGTTACAACAGCCATCATGATCAGAGCCATAACAATGCCCGGAACGATACCGGCCATGAACAGAGCGCCGACAGATGCACCGGAAACAGTTGCATAAACAACGAGCGGGATACTCGGCGGGATGATCGGGCCGAGTGTGGAGGATGCAGCTGTAACGCAGCATGCAAACTCGTTGTCGAAGCCGTTTTCATTCATCGCACGGATTTCGATTGTTCCGAGGCCGCCGGCATCGGAAACTGCTGTACCGGACATGCCGGCGAAGATCACGCTGGAAAGAATATTAACATGGCCGAGGCCGCCCGGAAGCCAGCCGACCACCTTCATACAGAAGGCAAACAGTCTCTTGGTGATACCGCCTGTATTCATCAGCTTCGCAGCCAGAAGGAACAGCGGAATAGCAAGCAGTGTGAAGGAGTTGGTTCCGGTATAGAGATACTGGCTCAGGATGCCCCACTTCATGCCGCTGGTAGCAGCCATCAGTGCACAGCCTGTCAGAGCCATGCTGATATAAACAGGCACCTTCAGCAGAAACAGCGCCAGCATACAGATCAGGATTACAACGATCATTGTTTTCATATGCCTAAGTCAACCTCCTCTTCCTTTGCCTTCTCTTTCTCTTCTGCATTGATGTCGTAGGTATCCGGCTCTCCGCGAAGAACTGCCACAATCTTGAACACAGCGATTACGCTCAGGCAGATAAAGGAAAACATTGCTGCATAATAGATCCAGTTCATCTTGATCCAGATCATGGAAACTGCGGTGACACCCTGGTTGCTCTTTGTGAAGACCAGAAGGCTTCGCACGCAGAAGAATCCGAATACAGTGACAAGTACATTGACCAGTACCTGAATGGCACGCTGTACAGGCTTCGGAAGAATATTCACCACCATATCGACGGCAATATCAGCTCCTTCGGCAAATGCAAGCGGCATGCCGATGAATACCAGCAGGCAGAATGCAATTCTGGCAAGCTCTTCGGTAAAGTTCTGTCCGATGCTCAGAAGACGGCATCCGATCTGGATGCACATACAGATCAGGATCAGTGCAAGAAGGCAGACGCAGATCGTCTCAAGCACTTTCAGATAGCCATGTGCTATTTTTTTAGCCATTACGTTCCTCCCCCGGTCAATGCCGGTTTCATTTTTGAATACAAAAGGAGCAGGCAGACGCTCTCGTTTACCTGCTCCTTCAAAAATCCTTATTCTTTATTCAGCGAAGCTCATAACCTCATCATAAGTTGTGGTTGTCCACTTCTCAGCAAACTGTGTCTTGTAGAAATCTTCAAGACCTGCTCTGAAAGCTTCCTTGTCAATCTCGACTTCTTCCATACCGCCGTCAAGGCATGCCTGCTTGTACTCAGCGCGCTTCTCAGCTGCAAGCTCATCAGCCTTTGCGAGGCTCTCTGCTGCGCAGTCATTGAGGATCTGCTTCTGGTTGTCGCTCATGGAATCATAGAGATCCTTGTTGATGTAGAGACCAACGAACTCATATACGTGCTCTGTCTCAGCGATGTACTTCTGAACTTCGTAAAGCTTCAGAGTTGTCATCTGCTCATAACCGCCTTCGCAAGCTTCAGCTGTCTTTGTCTGCAGTGCTGTGTAAAGCTCGTTCATTGCAACTGTTGTGGAGCTTACGCCCAGAGCACTCCATGTATCAACATAAACTGTCATGCCCGGCAGTCTCAGCTTCAGACCTGCAACATCTTCCGGAGCCTTTACTTCCTTATTGGAAGCAAGAACTCTGACGTCTCTGTTGTGCCAGCCAAGTGTAACAAAGCCGTTCTCTTCATAACGTGCCTTCAGGCTGTCGCCGATGCCGCCTGCAAGGATTGCCTGCTGATGCTCAAGGCTCTTCATCAGGAACGGAGCATCAAGGAAGGTGTACTCCGGTGCATAGAGGTCAAGACCCTCAAGACCTGCCATTGTCATATCAAGGTCGCCGGAGGAAACAGATGCATAGTTGTCAGACGGATTGCCGAGTGTGCCGTCTGTGAAAAGGCTGATGTCGATGGAGCCGCCGGACTTTTCCTTTACGTTCTCAACGAACTCTGCAAGTGCAACACCTGCCGGGCCGTCAGAAGCGTAGGAAGTAGCCAGATCGATTGTGAAGTTCTTCTCATCATCAGCAGCAACTGCTGAAACTGCAGCGCTGATTGTAAGAGCTGCACAGCCTACGAGTGCCATAAACTTTTTAACGTTCATACCTTTTCTCCTTTGCGTGGTTGCAAGATTCTTGTGCTTTGACATTTGCTTTTGAAAATTAGGTCTAATTTCTTGTCGATAATGTCATTATATACGAGAGACTTCTTATCGTCCACGCCCAATAATGCATAAAGTTTCCCGTTCGAATTTAGCACCTTTCACAACAGAATCAGACCCAATCAGTTGCCCAAGCCTATATATTAGGTCTAATTCTAAAAGTCAGGAGCTATTTTTACGTATGTGCACTGCCGGACAGGAAACCGGCATTCATGATAAAACACCGAAAAACACCTCCTGCACCGCCCGTTCTTTCGTTCTTTGACAGTCCTCTCTTCCTAATATATAATGGGGCTGAATTATACGCATCTATTATAGAATTCCCGAAAGAGTGGGTATAAAAAACAGAAAGAAGGTGTCTATGCTCAGATCTATCCTTGCGCTGACAGCCGCCGTATTATACTGTCTGATCTCCGTTCCGATCCTTCTGATCGAAACGATTATCCGTAAATTCAATCCCGAAGCAGCCGAGCTTTCCATGCTGCGCATTGTACAGGGAGCCTTTAAAGTGATCCTCTTTTTATCGGGGACAAAAGTCACAACGATCGGACTCGAGAACGTCCCGTCTGATGAGGCCGTCCTCTTCGTCGGCAACCACCGCAGCTTCTTTGATGTCGTTATCAGCTATTCACAGATGAAAAACCGCTGCGGCTATGTCGCCAAGGACAGCATCGCAAAAGTTCCGCTCCTTTCCTGGAACATGCGCTTCCTCTCCTGTCTCTTCCTGAACCGCACGGATCTGAAGCAGGGTCTGGAAGTCATCAAGAAGACGATCGAACATGTACAGAACGGCATCTCCGTTTTCATCTTTCCGGAAGGAACCCGTGGAAAGTCAGAGAACGAACTGGAGCTCGGTGAATTCCACAAAGGCAGCTTCAAGACCGCACAGAGAACCGGCTGCAAGATCGTTCCGGTTTCCTTCAACAACACCTCTGCGATCCTTGAAGATCATTTCCCGTGGATCCGCAGAAAACATGTTGTTGTCGAGTACGGCACACCGATTGCCTACGGTGATCTGACACGCGAGGAGCAGCGCCATATTGACGAGCACTTCCGCGATATCATTGCAGAGATGCTGAAAAAGAACCAGGCACTTGTCTGATCCTTCCCGACTATCGGCAAGCTGTCTTCCTGACATAATCAAAGTAAAATACGAATCCCTTTCCTGTAATGTGTACGGCCCGTACAGCGGCCCGGGCGTAACAGGAAAGGGATTTTATTTTTGTTAAAAAAGACACTGGACTTTAAAACCGCTTTAGAGATTATCCTTCTCGATGTTGAAGCGAGCTTCCTTTACGGCCGATTCGATGCCCGCTTCCGAAATCAAACTTTCATCACAATAAATATATAGAGAGGGGATTCATAAAATGCAGGAACGCAAAGTTGTATTAATTACCGGTGGTGCTATGGGACAGGGAAGAGCTCATGCTCTTAAATATGCAGAGAACGGCTTCGATGTCGTATTAGCTGACATGCTCGATCCGGAAGACGAAAGATTTGCAGAGACTGTTTCACTTGTAGAAGCATTCGGTGCAAAGGCACTTGCCGTCAAGGCAAACATCTGCAAAACAGAAGATATGGAAGCTCTTTTTGCAAAAGCATGGGAAACCTTCGGAAGACTTGATGTTGTCATTGCAAATGCAGGTGTCATCAATTTCGGTTATACCTGGGAACTGACTGACGAGCAGGTTGAAAAAGTCATCAATATCGACCTCATCGGAACCTGGAGAACCGACAAGTACGCAACACAGTATATGCTGAAGCAGGGCTTCGGAAGAATCATCAATATCTCTTCTACCTCCGGTCTCTACGGCACACCGAAGCTTGCTACCTACTGCATGGCTAAATGGGGTGTTCTCGGCTTAACCAAGACACTGGCTAAGGAAGTTAAGAATAAAGGCATTACAGTCAATGCACTCTGCCCGACAAAGGTAAAGACTCCAATGTGCGAGACACCGGCATATGTCGAGTTTATTAACGAGCTCACCGGCAAAAACTTCAAGGACTATCATGAAATGTATGAAGGAGTTCCTTTCCTGGAAGTCTCCGACATTGCTGAGATGGTTTACTGGCTCGGTACAAGCCCTGTAGCTGATAAATTTACCGGACGTGAAGTACCGCTTGATCTCGGAACTCTTCAGTAAAGGATGCTGTAATGGGCGATTTCGGAATAAAAAATCAGGCAAAGCACAGCAAAATCAGCCTTGCCGAATATATTTGCTAC
>JAUNAG010000004.1 GCA_030527685.1 Lachnospiraceae bacterium
GCCGTCGTAGATAAAGCGGATCTTACGGTTTCCCTCTTCAAGAATCCCTGTTACCTCTGCGCTCAGCGGATAGATACCGTCTTCATCCGGTGTGCCGAAATGAATCACGGTTCCTTCCTTGCACTTGCGGCCCGGCTTTGCCAGTGTCTCCCACTCACAGTCGCTGAGACGCTTCAGAAGAAGAAGCTCGATTCCCGCACCGGTTTCTGCCTTTACGCCGAGAAGTCTTGCCGGAATAACCTTTGTATCGTTGATAACCAGTGTGTCACCGGGCTGAAGATAGGAGGCTACATTCTTAAAGCAGTCATGCTTCAGCTCTCCTGTCACGCGGTCCAGATGCATGAGTCTTGATGATGAGCGGTCCAGAAGCGGATCCTGTGCAATCAGTTCCTCCGGCAGATCATAGTCAAAATCGGATGTCTTCATATTCTTGCCACCTCCTGGCTTCTGTCTGTAAGCATCACATCATCTCTGTTCTGCTGCAGCATTAATAGTACTCCTTCACTTCAGATGTATAAAATTCCACATCCTGCTGCACGTCCTTCACCTGTCCGTGCTCCAGTCTGACGATACAGACTGTACAGTTTTTCGGCACACAACCGTGCCAGAAGTCTCCTCCCCACACAGCATGCATAATCGCTCTGCCTGCCGCACCGTGTACGGAAATCAGGATTCTCTCATTCTCATACGCAGGATTCTGCGTGATGTCGAGATAAAAATCCTTCGTGCGCTCCAGCAGCTGTGAAACAGATTCTCCTTCCGGCGGACAGTAGTCGCGCTGCAGATCAAAGCGCATCATTTCCTCTATTTCAGCGCGTACCGCAGGAGTTGCCTGCAGCATCGGCTTTCCCTCGTAGATGCCGAAATTCCGCTCCGCAATGCGCTCATCTGTCTGAACGGGAATCTTTCTGTCTCCGAGCACAATCTGCGCCGTCTCACGTGCACGGATTAAGGGGCTTGTAAAGCAGCGGTCAAAATGAATATCACGCATCCCCTTTCCGGTTTCGCGTGCAAGCGCCCGCCCGTCCTCATCCAGAGGAATATCACTGTGTCCCTGCAGACGACGCTCCTTATTCCACGCCGTTGTGCCGTGTCTCAGTATGTAGAGTTCTGTCATCTTCTATTCTTAAGAGCAGGCAGAAAATATCTGCCTGCTCTTATATGTCCTTCTATGTTTTAAATCATGTACCGCATCGCGGGTCTTTCATAGCCGCATCGCGGATTCAGCTTCCGATAAAAGACCGATTGCTTCGTACTCCCTCAATCGCCGGGGTTTTATCGCTCAGCTGCGTAATTCGATATTCAGGCCCTCAAGACCGTTCAGGATCTTCTTCATTGCGGACTGAATTTCAGCATCCTCCAGTGTCTTCTCCTTGTGTCTGAAGGTCATAGAGTAAGCCATGGACTTGAAGCCCGGAAGAATCGGAGCTCCTTCATAGATATCAAAGAGTCTGCAGCTCTCCAGAATCTTGCCGCCGCGCTGCTCGATCACTTCGATAATCTCTGCATTGGTGACATTCTTCGGGACGATCATACTCAGATCTCGTGTCACTGCCGGATACTTTGCGAGGCCCTCATATTTCCAGTCAAAGGATGCAAACGGAATGATGGACTTCAGATCAAGAACTGCGACATAGGTGCGCTCACCGAGACCGTAGTTCTTCATAACATCCGGATGGATCTCGCCGATCTCACCGATTGCTGTGCCTTCATATCCGATCTGTGCCTGGCGGCCCGGATGGAAATACGGACGGAGCTCGGTTGTCTCATAGGACGGGCGCTTCTTCATGCCGATCTTCTCAAGGAAGAGCTCTACCGCGCCCTTCATGTCAAAGAAATCACCGTCGCCGAACATACCGAGTGTGAACTTCAGTCTTTCATCCGGAAGCTCGTTCAGCGGAAGACTCTTTGCCAGATAGACATTGCCGATTTCGTAAAGGCGGACATTCTTATTTCTTCTGTTGTAGTTTGTAGCAAGAGAGGTCAGCATGCCGTTGAGAGACAGTGTTCTCATAACTGAGAAATCCGGTCCGAGCGGATTGCGGATAACGATACCCTGTCTTTCCGGTGCATCCTCTGCAAGGCACAGACGGTCGAATACCTTCGGTGACTCGAAGCTGTAGCAGTAGCCCTGTGAGAAACCGCAGTCTTCAGCCATCTCCTGCGCCATCTTTCTGATGCGCAGATCAAAGCCGATTCCGCCTGCTGTTGCGGAACCCTTCGGAAGGGTTACCGGAATGTTGTCATAGCCGTAGAAGCGTGCAACTTCCTCTGCGAGATCACAGGTGCGAAGCAGATCCTGGCGGAAGGTCGGAACGATTACAACTCTGCGCTCCGGATCAAAGCCGAGATCGATCTTCTCGAAGTAAGCAAGCATCTGCTCTTCAGAAACCTCAATACCCAGAAGCTTATTCATCTTTTCCGGCTCGAACGGAAGTTCAATCGGCTCGCGCTTAACCGGATAAACGTCGATTGCGCCGCCGACAACCTCGCCTGCACCGAACTCTTCCATCAGCTCGCAGGCACGGTTCATTGCTTCCATTGCATTATTCGGATCAAGACCCTTGTCGAATTTCTGAGAAGCATCTGTCTGGCTGCCCAGTCTCTTGGATGTCAGACGGATGTTGGTGCCGTTAAAGTTGGCCGCCTCAAACAGTACGGTTGTGCAGCTGTCTGTAATCATGGAGTTCTCACCGCCCATGATGCCTGCAAGACCGACCGGCTTTTCTGCATCGCAGATCATCAGCATACGGTCATCGAGCTCATGTTCCTGACCGTCCAGAGTAACGAATTTCTCTCCGTTTTCGGCACGGCGGACAACAATCTTCTTTCCGGCAATCGTATCATAGTCATACGAATGCATCGGCTGACCGTACTCTTCCATGATGTAGTTTGTAATATCGACAACGTTGTTGATCGGACGGATGCCGACAGAAGCGAGGCATCTCTGCATCCACTTCGGTGACGGACCGATCTTGACATTCTTTACTACTCTTGCTGTATAGCGCGGGCAAAGCTCTGTATCCTGAACATCAACAGATACATAATCGTTCACGTCTTCGCTGTTTCCTGTCTCCTTCGGAACCGGAGCATGGAATTCCTTGCCGAAGGTTGCTGCAGCTTCTCTTGCAATACCGATAACACTGTAGCAGTCCACACGGTTGGATGTGATTTCGTATTCAATGACAGAATCATGCAGGCCGAGCAGTTCCACTGCGTCTGCACCGATCTCTGTATCTTCCGGGAAGATATAGATGCCGTCTGATGCTGCTTCCGGATAGAATTCACTGGAGCTGCCCAGCTCATCGATAGAGCAGATCATACCGGATGACTCAACGCCTCTGAGCTTGCCTTTGGTGATGCGGATGCCGCCTTCTGAGCTGCCGCCGCTGTGTGTGCCGGCCACACTGCCGCCGACAAGAACTACCGGAACCTTCAGGCCGGCAGCTACATTCGGTGCGCCGCAGACGATCTGAAGCGGCTCGCCGCTTCCGACATCCACTGTGCAGACATGCAGATGATCGGAATCCGGATGATCCTCGCAGGTCAGAACCTTGCCGACCACGATCTTGTCCAGATTTGCATCCAGCTGTTCATAGCCTTCCACCTTAGTACCGGAAAGCGTCATTGCATCTGTATATTCACTTGCCGAAACATCAAGATCCGGCACATATCTTCTGATCCATGAGAGTGATGTATTCATAATTTCACGTTTTCTCCTGCTTATTGATGTTGTTGTCTCAGTTGTGCATAAGACCGATGCTTATGAAAACTGCTTCAGGAAACGAACATCGTTTTCATAGAGCAGGCGCATATCATCGATTTCGTACTTCAGAAGTGCGATACGCTCAAGACCTACGCCGAAAGCGAATCCGCCGTATTCTTCCGGATCGAGACCGCACATCTCAAGCACATGCGGATGAACCATACCGCAGCCGAGAATTTCAATCCAGCCGGATCCCTTGCAGAAGCGGCAGCCCTTTCCGCCGCACTTGAAGCAGGAAACGTCCATCTCGGCAGACGGCTCTGTGAACGGGAAGTGATGCGGACGGAACTTTGTCTTTGTTTCCGGTCCGAAAAGCTCCTTTGCGAAGACATCCAGTGTACCCTTCAGATCAGAGAAGGTGATGTCCTTGTCGATGACCATGCCTTCAATCTGATGGAAGGACGGTGAATGTGTAGCGTCCACTTCGTCTGAACGGAATACGCGGCCCGGAGAAATCATACGGATCGGAAGCTCGCCCTTCTCCATGACATGAGCCTGAACGGAAGAAGTCTGCGTACGAAGCAGAATTCTGTCGTTGATATAGAATGTATCCTGTTCATCTCTTGCCGGATGATTATCCGGAATATTCAGCTTTGTAAAATTGTACTCGTCATATTCGATTTCCGGGCCTTCAACAACTTCATAGCCCATACCGATGAAGATACGCTCTACTTCATCAAGAGCGACTGCATTCGGATGACGATGGCCGATCTCCTGCTTTCTGGACGGAAGCGTCACATCGATGGTTTCTGCCTCCAGTCTCTTTGCCTGAAGCTCAGCCTCAAGCTTTTTAACGGATTCCGTGAGCCTGTCCTCGATCTTCTTTCTGGCATCATTCACCCACTTGCCGACCATCGGACGCTCTTCAGGCGGAACATCCTTCATTGCCTTCAGAACCTGTGTCAGAGAACCCTTCTTTCCGAGAAATGCAACCTTAATCTCGTTCAGTCTCTCGACAGCATCTGCATTTCCGATTTCCTCGGCAGCGAGACGTTCGATCTCTTTTACCTTCTCCTCAAAACTGCTCATCTAATCCTCCTCATGATTTGATGCCTGGATCAAAGCAGGCTGTGTCAGACACTTTTCTGCTCACCCCACGGGAACAGAATGTCTGCCTCCTGCTGAACCTCCTCTTTCTGCGGTTCCGGAGCATCCGGAAGCTCTGCAAGCTTCTCTTCGTAAGAGCTCCGCTGTGCCGCCTGCTTTCGCAGACTGCGATAGAAGTCTCCGGCGTCGGCAGGTGTTCTGCTTTCCTCCGTATATCCTTCATCGCTCCAATGTATTTCAATATCTGAAGGCTGCCTGTTCGGAAGCTCCAGATCTTCAATCCCGCTGATTGGTTTCCATACAGAGTTCTCATTGAGCTCATCCTCAATGATTCTCTGCTTCCTCGCACTCGCATCACGCACAATGCTGATGGTGCTGACAATAATATTCTGATCCGGATCCTCATAGATAACCCGGTTCAGCTCTGCTCCCAGATACAGGAAATAGCAGCAGAAATACAGCCAGATCATAGCAAGGATGATACCTGTCAGACTTCCGTAGATATCGCTGAAATTGCGGTTGTGCTCATAATAGAGCGACAGAAGATAGGATGTGAACATCCAGATGGTCGCAACGACCAGCGCACCCGGAAACTGACTCCGGAACGTGTAATAGCAGTTCGGCAGAAATTTGTATATAAAAAGAAATACAAAGATCAGACCGATATAGCCGAACAGTGACCGGAAGGAATACAGGAAGTGCAGTGCCGAACTCAAAGACGGCAGAGCCTTCTGTCCCCACGCGGTGATCGACGAATGAGAAACCGACAGCAGCAGCGAGGTCATGACAATCACCAGAAACAGAACAATGTAAAGCATGGATCTTACACGCAGGAAGAACCATCCTCTTGATTCCTGTACCTTATTGATGACGTTCAGACCGTTGCTCAGAGCATGGAATACCTTCGCTGCCGACCAGATCAGAATCAGCAGGGAAACCGGTACAAAGGTGTAGCTTTTCAGCTGTATTTCATGCAGAATCGTTGCAATATATTCCTTCAGGCCTGAGGGAATAATCCCGAGCATGCCTGCAGTCAGTGCCGAGATATCGGCATTGGTTTTCTGTGCAATCGCAAAGACCACCATACAGATCGGCACGAAGGAGATCATAAGAAAATAGGCGCACGTTGCTGCATATGCGCCCATGTGATCATCCTGCATTCTTTTTGCAAACGAATCAAACAGTTTCAGAATATTCCTGATCATCTGCTGTTAATTATCCTTATCAGCCTTTAATGCCGAAGGTATAGCAGGTTGTCGTACTGTAACGCTCCCCTGCATTCAGCCTCGGGCTGTCGAAAGCAAGTACATTGACTGCATTCGGGAAATGCTGTGTCTCCAGACAGAAGCCCTCCCTTACGCCATAGGTTTTGCCGGACTTACCGACCGGACCGGAGATAAAATTGCCTGCATAGAACTGCATGCCCGGCTGATCCGTCATCACGGTCATGGAGATACCGGATTCTTCGGAATAAGCCTCTGCGACAACATGAAGTCCGCTGCCGTTCAGTGCAAAGTTGTGATCATAGCCGCCTGTATGTGCAAGCTGCTCATCTTCAGCATCGGCATCCTGACTCATCTTCTTTGCTGTACGGAAATCAAACGGTGTTCCCTCAACCGGCTCTACTGTTCCATAGGGAATTGCATGCTCATCGACCGGTGTGTAACCGTCTGCATCGATGCGCAGGTAATGCTCCATAATGGTTCCGGAGCCCTCACCGTTCAGATTGAAGTAGGAATGGTTGGTCATGTTTGCGATTGTGTCCTGGCTGGCAGTACCCTCGTAATGAATCTTGACCTTATTATCCTCTGTCAGCATGTAGGTGACTGTGACCTTGAAATCGCCCGGGAAGCCCTGATCGCCGTCCGGAGAATTCAGAGTAAAGGATACGCATCCGTTCTTCTCATTCAGAGAAGTTTCCCACATACGAAGATGATAGCCGTCCGGTCCGCTGTGCAGATTGTTGCCGTTCTCATTGGCAGTCAGCTCATACTCCACACCGTCAATGGCAAAGCAGCCGCCCTCAATGCGGTTTGCATTACGTCCGACTGTCGCACCGAAATAAGACGGATTCTTCTCATAGGAGGCAACGTCATGGTAGCCCAGAACCACGTCCTTCATGCTGCCGCTCCGGTCCGGAACAACAACGTCTACCAGAACTGCACCAAAATCAATGACTGTAATATAAGCGCCCTTTGAATTGGTTACACGATATGCACTTACCTTTTTTCCGTCAGCGGTCTGTCCAAAATCGGACCGTTCGATCGTCATAACTCTTCCTCCTGCCCGCACGGGCATCTGTCCTGGGTCTCGTAAATTTTGCAGGTATATTTATCCTTGCCGATATGAAACCTCAGGCAGATTGAACTGTCAGAATATGTTTCATTCTACGGCGATAACGGGATTGCCTTCCGGCCCTTCAAACAGCCGATCAGACACCCCCGTCTTATCCATAACATATGGAAAAATAAAAATGAAACCCAAAATGCCGTTCCTATTGGACTGACACCCAGCCAACGCCAGGTGGGTAACCGCAGCCGTCTCTCTGCCTTCCTCCGGTAGTTGCTTGAGGCCTGACATCAAGAAAGGCGATGTAGGAATCCCTTATGCCAAATGTAGGTTCAGAAAAAAATAGGGGATCGCACATTTCAGGTTTGATTCAGATTATAGTATATTCGCTCTGTTTTGTCACGCTCCATATGCGGAAATCAGAAATCCGTGTACAAAACAGTCCGCTCAGCGGATTCCCACAAGCTCTGTATAGAGATCTCTCGCATAGGAATCCGTCATTCCGCTGACCGTATCAAGCGCCATCTGCAGGCGTGCGTACAGCACGTCAGACAGTTCTCTGCCGTCCGAGGCCTTTCTGCATACCAGCCCGTAATTCACCGGAATCAGAGAGAGGTACTTCTCCTCCATCAGACCGGTCTGCGTCTCGTCAAAGAGGAGCGCCGCCGGAACCAGCATCTCCAGCAGTGTTGTCATGATCCTGTTTGCCGCAATTTCGGTCTTATAGATCGACATAGATGTAAATGCATAATCATAAGCAATGGTCTTCAGCGCTTTCAGCAGAACCGCCGCCGTTCTGGAACTCACCAGTTCTTTCTCGTAGGAGCCTTCCATCAGCTCTGCATAATGCTCGATGAAGCTGTCGGCCGCAGCTACAATCAGTACATCCTGCATCTCGCGCAGCCAGCTTCTGACTGCCGATTCCTCCGGATCCACAGCCCCGGAAAGTCTCGCCATATCATAAAGATCCGACAGCCGGTCACGGTAGGATTTGGCTGCGCCGCGCTGGTGCAGTTCCTTCCGGAAGGTCTCGAAATTAAAGAATCCTTTTTTAAATGCATCCTCAATATCGGCCGTTGCATAGGCAATGTCATCCGCTGCCTCGAGAAGTACGGCAAGCGGACTGCGTCTGCCGTCTGTTCCCGTGTGAGACTGAATTGCCTCAAACAGCTCCTTTTCCGAAGTGAAGTAGCCGACCTTCTTCCCCGCGGCAGCCCTGCTTTTCGGTGATGCAGCCTTAGCCGAAGCTGTGTATTTCAGTGTTGCGGAGAGCACGCCGTAGGTCAGATTCAGACCGTCCTGGTGAACCGGATAATCCAGCTTGGAAACCATGCGCAGCCCCTGTGCATTTCCCTCAAAGCCCGTCAGATCCGCCAGATGTTCCGGACGCAGCAGTGAGACCACCGGCTTTCCCTTATAGGACAGCTTCGGCAGCTGCAGTGCGAACCACTCTCTGATTGTCTCCTCACCGAAATGTCCGAACGGCGGATTTCCGATATCGTGAATCAGACCGGCACACTGCAGAATATCGCAGATATCAGCCTTCTGTCTTGCTGTAAATGCCGGGTCAAGCCCACTCTTCATGATAGAAGCTCCCACAATCTGGCCAAGCGAGCGCGCAACAGAAGACACCTCCAGCGAATGCGTCAGACGTGTTCTGATAAAATCACTCTTATCAAGCGGAAAAACCTGTGTCTTATCCTGCAGCCTGCGAAATGAGGCGCTGACAATGATTCTGTGATAATCCTTCTCAAACTCATTGCGAAGATCACTTCCTCCGGCTCCGTACTCGATACGGCCCGGACGTTCCTCGCAGAGAAGCTGCTGCCAGTTCATATCCGTCCCCTGTGTTCTCTTTCATTTTTTAAGAAACGGCCCCGGCACAAAGCCGGAACCGTTTTAATTTTACATCTTATTCTTTTCGTTTTAAAGGTCAGCCAGCCGGATCAAAGCAGAATATTTCTGACTGCATCCGGCATGCCGGCAACATCAACGACAGTGTCGTGGCGAACCGGTGCTGTGCGGATATCCGTAACTGCCTGCGGCTCTTTTACACCGGAGATTTCGGACAGCAGATCGATCAGAGCGAAGTCTGACTTTCCTTCTGTCTCGCCCGGCTTGCATGCGCCGACTACGCTGACAGCAAACTTGAACGGGCTTGCTGTAGAAGCGATAACAGCCGGTGTCTGATCACCGCTCTCGGCTGCGTAACGTCTGTAAACTGCATTTGCAATACCTGTATGTGTATCGATGACATAGCCTGTCGATTCATACAGATCACGGATGCCTGCGAAATTCTCCTCTTCGGACGCGAAGCCTGCACGGAAGTCTGTCAGGCCTGCACGCATGTCATCTGTAATAGTGTAGCTGCCTGTCTTTGCCAGCTCTTCCATGAAGCTGCGGCAGCGATCGGAATCATTTCCGCAGATGTGGTAAACAAGTCTCTCCAGGTTGCTGGAGATCAGGATATCCATGGACGGAGAAGAGGTCAGGATGAACTCTCTCTTTCTGTCGTATTCGCCAGTCTCGAAGAAGTCGGTCAGAACACGGTTGACGTTGGATGCGCAGATCAGCTTTGCAATCGGAAGACCCATCTGCTTTGCATACCATGCTGCAAGGATGTTGCCGAAGTTGCCTGTCGGAACGGTTACATTGATCGGCTCACCGACCTTGACTGTTCCGTTCTTGACCATCTGGCAGTAAGCATAGACATAATATACGATCTGCGGAACAAGACGTCCGATGTTGATCGAATTGGCAGATGAGAAGCGGCAGCCCTTTGCAGCAAGCTCTTCGCCGAATGCACGGTCGTTGAACATCTGCTTGACGGCTGTCTGTGCATCGTCAAAGTTTCCGCGGATTGCGACAACGTGGGTATTCTCACCGCGCTGTGTCACCATCTGCAGCTCCTGGATATGAGAAACGCCGTCCTTCGGATAGAAGACGATGATCTCTGTGCCCGGAACATCTGCGAAGCCTGCCATAGCAGCCTTGCCTGTATCGCCGGAAGTTGCTGTCAGAATTACAATCTTCTTGGTCTCGCCGTTCTTCTTTGCAGCTGTTGTCATCAGATGCGGAAGAATAGAAAGTGCCATATCCTTGAATGCAATTGTTGCGCCGTGGAACAGCTCCAGGTAGCTGACGCCGCCCTTTACCACGACCGGTGCAATTGCTTCTGTATCGAATTTGCTGTCATAAGCACTGTTGATGCAGTGACGAAGCTCCTCTTCTGTAAAGTCTGTGAGGAAGGAATGCATGATTTCGTAGGCGAGATCCTGATAGGAGAGGCCGACGAGCTCGCTGAGATCCTTCTCCAGCTTCGGGAGGGCAGTCGGAACAAAGAGACCGCCGTCCTCTGCCAGACCCTGCAGGATTGCCTGAGAGGCTGTTACAGTCACATCGCTTCTTGTACTTTTGTATCTGATTTCCATAATTCTACTCCTGTCTTTCCGGATGAATTACAAAGGGTTACCGACGTCGTTTTATTTATTGTTGACTGCTGTTACAAGTGCATCGATGGATGCGCGGATAATATCCGGATCCAGACCGGCGCCCCAGGTCATCTGACCATCCGGCCACTGCAGGCCGACGTACGCAATCGCGCGGGAAGAGGAGCTCTTCTCCAGAGCGTGCTCTGAGTAAACCTCCAGTGAATAGTCAAGATTGTAAGCTGCCTTGATGGCATTGCTGACCGCATCGAGACGTCCGTTGCCGGCTGCAACGGTCGTGATGTCTGCGGAATCGTTCATCGAGGAGGAGACATGAGCTGTAATGCCGCTGCCTGTCTGCTCGAAATGAACATCGGATACGTGGATCGGGGAGGACAGACCTTCGAATTCGTTCTTGAAGATCTCGAATACCTCTTCCGGTGAAAGCTCCTCGTGCTTGCGGTCGGACACAGCCTTTGCCGCATAGCCCATTGCTTCCTTCATCTTCTTCGGAAGGATCAGGCCGTACTTTGTCTCCAGAATATAGCCGACACCGCCCTTGCCGGACTGGCTGTTGATACGGATGACGTCCGCATCGTAGCTTCTTCCGACATCCTGCGGATCGATCGGCAGATACGGTACAGTCCAGTGCTCGGAATTCCTTTCTTCTCTCCACTTCATGCCCTTTGCAATGGCATCCTGGTGAGAACCTGAGAAGGCAGCGAAGACAAGCTGGCCTGCGTACGGTGTACGCTCATAAACATTCATACCGGTGCAGGCTTCATAGGTCTCTGCAATAGCCGGCATATCGGACAGATCAAGCTTCGGATCAACGCCCTGTGAGTACATATTCATGGCAACCGTAATCAGGTCGACATTACCTGTTCTCTCGCCGTTTCCGAACAGTGTGCCTTCCACACGGTCGGCGCCTGCCAGAAGTCCGAGTTCTGTGTCGGCAACACCGCAGCCGCGGTCATTGTGCGGATGCAGGGAGATCTCGACACTGTCTCTGTAATTCATATGCTTATGCATGTATTCAATCTGCTGTGCAAAGACATGCGGCATAGAATGCTGCACGGTAACCGGCAGATTGATAATTGCCTTCTTATCCGGCGTCGGCTTCCAGACATCCAGAACTGCGTTGCAGACATCCAGAGCATACTCCGGTTCTGTGCCGGTAAAGCTTTCCGGACTGTATTCAAAGCGCAGATCCTGACCGGACTTCTCGGCAAGCTCCAGCAGCAGCTTTGCACCGTCAACGGCGATCTTCTTAATATCTGCCTTCGATTTGCGGAATACCTGCTGTCTCTGTGCGACAGAGGTGGAATTATATACATGCACAATTGCATGCGGTGCACCTTCGATTGCCTCAAAGGTGCGGCGGATGATGTGCTCGCGGGCCTGTGTAAGAACCTGGATAGTCACATCGTCCGGAATCATATTTCTCTCAATCAGCGTTCTGCAGAGAACATACTCTGTCTCGGACGCAGCCGGGAAACCGATTTCGATTTCCTTGAAACCCAGCTTAACAAGGAGCTGGAAGAACTGCAGTTTCTGTTCAAGACTCATCGGAATCACAAGTGCCTGATTTCCGTCGCGAAGGTCCACGCTGCACCATGTCGGAGCGTGATCAACATAATCCTTCTTTGTCCAGTCCATGCATTCTTCAGGCGGAAGATAATACTGCCTTTTGTACTTTCTGTAATCCATCATAATTACCCGTACTCCTTGTTTCTCTTTAATCTGGTTTTCGTTTCTTTTTTCTGCCGGATGACCGACAGGCACTTTATTTTGCGCCGTGTCCGTTAAACAACACGCCGACAGTCTGCAGAAGAATCTTCAGATCCAACGTCAGGCTCCAGTTGTCAATATACTCCAGATCCAGTCTGACCACCTCATCGAAGTCCGTAATATCAGATCTGCCGCTTACCTGCCACATGCCGGTAAGTCCGGGTGTCATGCTGATTCTTCTTCTGTAGTGCTCATTGTACTGCTCAAACTCAGCCTCTGTCGGCGGACGTGTGCCGACCAGCGACATATCTCCCTTCAGCACATTCAGGAACTGCGGGAATTCGTCCAGGCTGGTTTTTCTTAAAAATGCTCCGATCTTTGTAATGCGCGGGTCGTTCTCCATCTTGAACATATAGCCGCTCATCTCATTCTGCTCCATCAGCTCCTTCTTCCGGGCCTCAGCATCCTGATACATCGATCTGAACTTGTAAATCTTGAATCGTCTTCCGTTTTTACCGACTCTTACCTGGGAAAATACAATCGGCCCCGGTGAGTCCAGCTTGATAGCCGGTCCGAGGAACAGCAGGAGAATTCCTGTAAAGAACAGTCCTACCAGACCTCCCAGAATATCAAATGCACGCTTCACCAGAAGCTTCTTTGCACTGATATAGGTCTTGTGATACGTAATAACGGAATACTCGCCGAACGATCCGACGCGGGTGATGGCTGCCCCGATATCCGGAAGTTCCAGATTATAGTGACAGGTCACGCCCATCTCCTCAAAACCGTGGATCACCTTTCTCATCTTGCGCTGGGATATATCCGGCGTGTTGATGAATACCTCATCAAATGGAGTCTGAATCATTGTCTCCGTGATATTTCCCAGACCCGGTGCAACCGTAATGCCGTCTACGATCTGTTCCGCCCGGTCCGCAGGCTCGTCTGTCGCCAGTGCTGCACCGACAATCTGCGTATTCACACCCATGGTGCGGCGGATTCTCTCAATCGTCTCCGGAAGCACATCCTCCTCGGCGATGATGAATACCTTGTTGACAGACAGATCTGCCGACAGAATCTTTTTGATCAGCTTCTTCATCAGCAGATGCATCGCAAGCATCAGCAGGAAGTTGATCAGAACAAAGCGGCCGACCAGAAGTCTCGATACGTAGTAGTACAGACGCACTGCAAATACATACACAAGCACCGTCAGAACAAGAAATGCATTGAACTTGAACACTGCCTGAAATTCTCCGAAGGCACCTCTTGTCAGATAATCGTGATTCCAGTCAAGGAAGAAATTGTAAGCAAAGCTGAACAGGATAAAGATGATCAGCAGCCGGTCAAACGGCATATTTTTGGAATGAACCGCTGTACCGTATCGAATCACCTTTGAGAGATCAAAGGAGGCGATCATGCACAATACGTCTATCAGCCACATCCCGTATGTCTGAATAATCCTGATCTTTGAATTTGTCACAGAACCGTTCCTCTTTCAGTTTGAATTATTCTTATTTTTAAAGCCAGCCGTGCTGCTTCAGGAACAGTTCCAGCCTCTCCATGGCTGTTCTCAAGTGTTCCACACTGTAAGCATAGCTGATTCGTGCGTATCCCTCTCCGCAGGCTCCGAAAGCCGTTCCCGGAATAATCGCCACCTTCTGCTCACGCAGCAGCATCGTACAGAACTCGTCACTGCTCAGCCCGCAGCGGCTGATATTGGGGAATACGTAGAATGCACCCTGCGGATCAAAGCAGGTCAGACCCATATCATTCAGTTTCTTTACGACATAGCGGCGTCTGCTGTTATACTCACTGCGCATGGCGGCAACTTCTTCGTCGCAGCGCATCAGACCCGCAATAGCCGCATACTGACTGACTGTCGGTGCACTCATAATACAATTCTGGTGAATCTTTGTCATGACGCTGATAACCGGAGCAGGTCCTGCTGCATAGCCCAGACGCCAGCCTGTCATGGCATAGGTTTTGGAAAAGCCGTTGACAATGATTGTCCGCTCAGCCATTCCCGGAAGTGCTGCAATGCTGGTGTGCTGCTCGGTTCCGTATGTCAGCTCGGAGTAGATCTCATCCGAGAGAACCATGATATCGGTTCCGCGCAGAACCTCTGCAATGGCCTCCAGATCGGATGCCGTCATCACCGCACCTGTCGGATTATTCGGGAACGGAAGGATCAGCAGCTTTGTCTTCGGCGTAATCGCACGTTTCAGTGCCTCGGGACGCAGCTTGAATCCGTCCTCCTCATAGGTCGGCACATGAACCGGAACTCCTCCTGTCAGAACCGTAATCGGATCATAGCAGACAAAACACGGTTCGGGAATAATGACCTCATCTCCCGGATTGACAAAAGCGCGGATCGTGAGATCGATTGCCTCGCTTCCTCCGACCGTTACAAGCACCTGTGATTCTTCATATGAGAGCTGAAAGCGTCTCTTCAGATATCTTGTAATCTCCGTGCGCAGATCCTTCAGGCCTGCATTTGCCGTATAAGTTGTCTTGCCAAGCTCCAGCGAACGGATCGCCGTATCACGGATACTCCACGGCGTTTTAAAATCCGGCTCTCCGACACCGAGACTGATACAATCCGGCATCTCGGCAGCGAGATCAAAAAAGCGCCTGATACCCGATGGGCGCATCTCCTTCCCTCCGCTGGAAAGAAGAGAAGTATAATCCATCATAATACCGTCAGCTCCCTCTCGTCAGTCTCTTTTCCGCTGTACAGTCTTCCGCCTCTCTTATAGGTTCTTAATAAGAAGCTTGTCGATGTGGAAAGCACGTTGTCAAGCGGCGACAGTCTTTTTGCAACGAAGAGAGCAATTTCCTGGAAGCTTCTGCCCTTGATCAGAACCAGCAGGTCATACCCGCCGCTCATCAGAAGCACACTGTCTACCTCCGGGAATGCTGCTATATTTCCGGCAATTTCATCAAAACCGCAGGATTTCTGGGGTGTTACATGAAGCTCGATATAAGCCTCTACCCTGTTGACTCCGGCTGTTTCCCAGTCAATCAGAGCCTCGTAGCCTCTGACGTAACCTCTGGCAAAAGCCTCATCCATCATTGCGGCGGTCTCCTCCGGAGTCCGATCCAGCATAACAGCCAGATCTTCGAGCGGAAGCATCGGGTTTTTTTCAATTAAGCGAAGAAGTTCTTCCATGCTTTTTCCCTGCCTCTTTTGCATAGTATTCCATACATATTAACCCATGTCCCGGAGAATTGCAAACAAGTGAATCCTCTTGCATGCGAAAAAATACGGGACTGCCGCATCATATGCAGCAGTCCCGCCATGCTTTTCCGATCACGTTTCCCCATCAGCTGATCAGATTCAGCATGTGGAGGATCAGGATAAAGTCTTCAGAATGAAGTCGATATCATTTGTTGTTTTCAGCTTTTCAAGGACTTCCTCATCTTCAAGAGCTTCACAGATCTTTGAAAGAAGTTCCAGATGCTCATCACCGACGCCGGCAATACCGATGACAAGCTGTGCCTTTTCACCGTCAAAGTCAACACCTTCCGGATACTGCGTGAAGACAATGCCCGTCTTCTTAACTGTATTCTTTGCCTGCGTTGTTCCGTGCGGAATTGCAAGGCCCATGCCCATATAGGTTGTGACCAGCTTTTCGCGGTCAAGCATGGCATCCACATAAGCCGGCTCGACACAGCCCTGCTTTACAAGCAGCTCTCCTGCAGCACGAATTGCTTCTTCCTTGGAAACCGGTGTCAGATTCAGCGCAATGCCGTCAGCCTGAAGAACATCACTCTTTCCACTGCCCTGTTCCGGATTTGCAATTTCTGCTGCTGTTTCCTGCGTCACAACCGCATCGCCTGTTGTAAGCTGAAGGAAGAGATCATCGAGATTCGGATCTGCCAGGAAGTTTCCGATTGTCACAAGCTGTGCCTGCGGAGCAGATGCCTTCGCACGTTCCTGCAGAGTAGTCTGTACAACCGCAATATCACAGTCAGACGGAATATTGTCTACGGATGTATTAATAACAATCAGATCCGGACGGCTTGCCTTCAGTCTGTTGCGGAACTTGGTTGCACCCATTGCGGAAGAACCCATTCCTGCATCACAGGCAAAGACGATCTTCTTGATTTCGCTGAGATTCTTTGCTCCCTCAGAAAGGTCAAGACCCTTTGATTCTGCCTTCATCTCGCTCATCTTTTTCTGTGCATCGTCAAGACTTCTTTCGCCTGCCATTCTGACAATCGGAATCGCAATAACAAAGGAAACACCTGCGGCCAGAACAATGCCGATCAGCGTCGGAATCATTTTTTCCTTCGGGCACATCAGCATGAATGCAATCAGGGATCCCGGAGAAGCCGGTCCCTTCAGACCGCAGTCCATCAGAGTGAACCAGAAGATCGCTGCAATATTTCCCACAATCGGAGCGATGATGACGATCGGATTCATCAGGATATACGGGAAATAAATTTCATGAATACCGCCGAAAAGATGGATGATCACCGCACCCGGAGCAGAATCTCTTGTCATCTTGTCCTTTGAGAAGAACCAGTATGCAAGCAGAACACCAAGACCCGGTCCCGGGTTAGCCTCCAGCATGTACATGATAGATCTGCCTGCTGTCGCTGCCTGGTCTGCACCGATCGGTGTGAAGATACCCTGGTTAATTGCATTATTCAGGAAGAGAACCTTTGCCGGCTCAATAAAGATTGCTGCAAGCGGAAGCAGGCTGTGATTGATCAGGAAGCCGACTCCTGCAGCCAGAACCGTCAGAATTGCAGACATGACCGGTCCGATCAGATAGTAGCCGATAATCGCCACCAGCATGCCGAGGATACCGACTAAGAAATTATTGATCAGCATCTCGAAACCTGCCGGCATATGGCCGTCTACAGCTTCGTCAAACTTTTTGATGACCCAGCCTGCAAACGGACCGATTACCATTGCGCCCATCAGCATCGGCTGTCCGGATGTGCCGCCTACACCTGCAATACATCCCATGACTGCAATTGCACCCATGATTCTTCCGCGTTCACCGGCAACCAGCTTACCTGCCTGACCGGCAATCAGAATCGGAAGAAGGTAGTACAGCATATACGGCTGAATCGATGCCAGTCCTGCATTCGGGATCCATCCGTCAGCGATAAATAAAGCAGTAATAAAGCCCCATGCAATAAATGCACCGATGTTCGGCATCACCATTGCCGACAAAAACTTTCCAAACTTCTGCACACCCTGCTTCATCATTTTCCTCCTCAAGTGGAAAAATGTTATTAAATAATTTACATAATCGTTACTCCGGCATCCGCCGCATCATCGAGAAAATCAGCAGAAATAAGATCGTCTGTGATGATAATATCTATATCTTTCAGATCACATATGGAAAATGTTCCGCGCAGATCTACCTTAGAGGAATCCAGCAGCACGACTTTCAGCCCGGTATTTTTCATAGCCGCCCGCTTCAGTCTGGCCTCATCCGATGCATTACAGGTAAATCCGGTTTCTTTGTCATAGCAGGTCACTCCGATAAATGCGATATCAAAGTTTACCCGCTGCAGTTCTTCAATAGCTTCAATTCCGCAGACGCTCATAGAGTAGCGGTTCATCTCTCCGCCCGGAATATAAATCCCGGTCTGCTCATGCCTTGCCAGCTCCTGCGCACAGCTCAGGCCGGTCGTGTAAATCATCTGCGGCTGATCCGGAATAATTTTTGCCAGCATAGTGGTCGTACTTCCGGAATCCAGATAGATCGTACTGTTCGGCTTGATCAGGGATGCGGCTTTTTCGGCAATTTTCTGCTTTAAAACTGTATTTCTTGCAATTCTTCTTCCGAACAGATCATCCGTTCCGAACACCTGATTCACAGCTTTCGCTCCACCGTGTATCCGGATGATTCTTTTTTCCTCGTCCAGCACCTTCAGATCCGTTCGAAGCGTCATTTCGGAAACCTGCGGAAAGTGCTTTTTCAGCTCCTGAAAATTGACATTTCCTTTTTCATTGATCAGGGAAACTATCGCATCTCTTCTTGTTTCCATACTTTCCACAGGCACACCTCTTCTTTATTATTTATTCTCTACAAAATTTGCCAGCAGATATTCTTCTGCTTCCGGAGACCACAGACCCTTGTGTGCATCCACGATATCGGCAAGTGCAGTATATCTTGCATCTCCGGTCTCTTCACCCTTCGCACGAAGATCTGTAAGTGCGATCAGCGGCATCTCCAGGTGTGTATAAATCAGCTTCTTGCCTCCCGGAATCTTCGGCAGATTCAGTGTGGTTTCAGCTGCGGAATCCAGGCCGCCGATATGTGTAACCATAACAGCCGGATTAATTCTCTTAGCTGCTGTCAGCTCAAGTGATTCAATCATGTCTGCAGTATTGCCGCCTGTCGTTCCCATGACATGTGTTGAATTATAATGCACATCATAGAAATTCATCTTTGCGCTGAAATTCTTGTCTGTCGGGCCGGCAAAGAAATTCAGGCAGCCGTCTCTTCCGAGAATGGCACTGCTCTGTTCAACGACTGCTGCAACAGGTGCATAGCACAGTACATCATCAAAGCCTGCTCCGTCTGTCATATCACGAAGGTAAGCAACCGGATCCTCCATATTTCCTGTATTTACAAAATACAGATCGATTCCGGTCTCTTCCTTTACTTCCTTCGGCGGGAAGAGCTCTTCTGCTCTGTCAAGACGCTCCTGGTTAATATCCGTTACAACAACCATGCCCGGAGTCACATCTCTGTGAAGCGCATAAGTAAGAGCTCCGAGGCCCATCGGACCTGCGCCCGCCATAATTGCAAGCTTTCCGCCCTTACGGATTCCCATCTCATGCTTATACACACCCATCTGTGTGTGATAAGCGGCATTCAAAGCACCGATGCTGCAGGAAAGCGGCTCTGCAAGAGATGCTTCGTAATATGCTCTTCCCTTATACTCCAGAAGGCATCCCAACTCCATAACCTCAGCAGGAATAATGCAATATGTTGCATCACCGCCGAAGAATTCATAGGAGTAGCCCGGTGACCACATAGTTCCCTTATAGTTCAGAGCCGGCTGCAGAGTGAACTTCATACCCGGTTTAAACTGATCAGCATGCTGTTTGCCGACCTTTACAATATCACCTGCAAACTCATGGCCCATGATAGCCGGATGATCGGCAACATCGTCATGTACACGCTTATGCTCCGTTCCGAGAATAGCGCATTTATAAGTAGACATGCAGATTGAATCGGAAACAACCTTTACAAGAATTTCATCATCCTTGATTTCCGGAAGTTCGAATTCCTCCAGTCTAAGATCGTTTGCAGCATGAAGTCTGACACCCTTTGCTTTCATTTCAAAAACTCCCTTCTGAAATATCTATTAATTTTCGCCTCTGTTACGCTTGTGCATTGTTGTTTTAACTGTTGAATGAAGTATAACACTTTCGTTTCAAAAGTGTCAACTGTTGTTTTGATAAAAAATCGCAAGTGATAACTGTCTACAATGACGTAAAGCAGCTCCCCTGAACACGGGAGCTGCTCTGCAGAATTTCCTGTAATACTCACTTTGTTTAACAGGAACGAAGTTTCCTGCCAAACAAAAAATGCACCGCTATCAATCTGATAGCGATGCATTTCGTAGCCGGTAAGGGAATCGAACCCTTGTTTCCGCCGTGAGAGGGCGGCGTCTTAACCGCTTGACCAACCGGCCATGGACTAGATAATAACAGGTATCCTTTAAAAATGCAAGCCTCAATTTCATCTTTTTCAAATTTCTTTGAAAAAGCCACCTGCACTATATACCGTTTCGGAAGAACTTCTTCAATTGCCTTTTCTGCGGAATACTTTTATGTCATGAAAATCTGTCATATTCTTTTACTACGAAAAAAGCACCACTATCTGTCTGATAGCGATGCTTTTCGTAGCCGGTAAGGGAATCGAACCCTTGTTTCCGCCGTGAGAGGGCGGCGTCTTAACCGCTTGACCAACCGGCCATGGACAAGATAATAGCAGGTATCCTTCCGGAATGCAAGCATTTTTTGAAAAAACTCCGAAAATTTTTCCAAACGTGCATATTTCCTGCTATTATCCAGTTCCTTTCATCTCCTGAGAACTTATTCGCTCTCGATCGGTGTGATTCTGTACTTATTGAAGTAAGTCTCGACGTCCTTGATTCCAAGTACATCGAATGCCTTCGCGTAGGTACCGTGTGAATTGCCGTCCGGTGTCATTGCCTGATACATGGCAAAGCCATCGAGCGGTACACGTCCTGTTCTCATGTAGTCCGATCCGAACTCTGTCCAGCCGATGTGGCCGTCTACATTACAGTAGATGACATAGCCCTGACTCTTGAAATACTGGAACTTCTCGTTGTCGGCTGTATATCCGCCGACTGTTCCGATATCGCCGCCGAACGCAAAGATAATGGTATCGATGTCTCCGACAATATTATGATTGACGGTCATCCATCTCTCATTATCGCTCTTGAGCTGATCCACATTGTGTGTCGAAGCGTTCCAGTGTGCGTATGTATGGCTTGCGAACTTCCAGCCGTTTGCCTTCATCGCGTCTGCAATCGCTGTGGCATCCGCTACATCCTGATCCCAGTCAAAGTCCGGATGATCCTGCAGCCATTCGATCTGATCCTTATCGAGGTGCGGATCATTAATGTCCTTATAATAGTTATTGGTACGATAGCCGAAAACGCCGTTATAGCCTGTCAGTGCAACCGTAGCCTTGTTTCCGTGATAGGAGAAATCCGGATGCTCTTTTACGAATGTATCAAGGCGGGGAACCATATCATAATCGCCGATCAGTGTCTCCCCGTTTTCGTTGATGTATTCGCACTTGACGGCTCCGTTTTCATCGAGAACCATCTTTGTCGCATAGCCCTGTGTACCGATACCGTATGTATGGTAATAGCTGAGGTCGTCCTCAGACATGACAAGTGCTTTCTTTCCCGGCGGAAGCATCAGGGATGTGTTTTTCGAAACCGAAACAGATCCATCCGAATTCTTCGTCTTGATACACATGTCATCCAGCGAAATCAGTACATAGCCTGCCTCGTACATGTCTTCCACCATGTTGTCAAACTCAACAGTTGAAGTCATGGCAGCATTGTTTCTTGTCGCTCTGTCCTGACCGACGATGCTTGCCTGGAAGCCGCGGTCATCGTTCAGAAGGGTGTGGAAGAAGACATGCGGGATAGTATCTACATTTACAGCCGTGCAGGTTGCCTTAATATCTGTATAATTCTTGACTGCTGCTGTCAGGTCCTCATCATTCTGATAATCGGTAATGTGCTGAATAGCAGCAATCGCTCTGTCATAATCATACTGTGTTGCAAAATAGGAAGCAGAAGCGAGAGCCTGCTCCTTTGTAGCCGGCGTGTCAGTTACTGCAGAAGTATCCACTGCCGCAGTCGTTCCGGCACCGGCCGTCTCTGCATCCGAAGAAGTTGAAAGAACTGCCCCGCTCTGTGTCTCTTCATCGGGAGACGCCGCTGTGGAAACTGCCGCCGTACTTTCTGTGCTCGGCGTTTCTTTTATGGTGCTGCTTCTTTTTCTCAGGCTCGCAACGATCAGAAGAACAACTACCAGAATTGCCATCAGCAGAGCAAATACAATTCCCTTCAGAAGCAGTGCCTTTTTGCGAGCCCGCATTCTCTGCTCCTGCCGCTCTCTTCTCAGTCTTGCCCGTTCCTGTCGTTCCTCATCATAACGATCACTCATGTCGAGTACACTCTCCGGTCATAATTATTGAAAACCGGCCATGTCTGCCTGCGCAGACATGGTCGGTTTTTGTCATCATTACATTATTTCTCGATAAAGACAGCTGATCACATCTTGCCTGCGCTGCCGAGAACGTCTGTGATCTTGTGCATAACGATCTTCTTAACGTTCTCACGGGAAACCTTCAGATAGCCGCGCGGATCGAAGAGGTCCGGCTTAGCATCGAATGTCTCGCGGATGCCTGCTGTGAAGCCCAGACGAAGGTCAGAGTCAACGTTGATCTTGCAGACTGCAGAACGAGCTGCCTGGCGAAGCTGCTCTTCCGGAACGCCGATAGCATCAACAAGCTGGCCGCCGTGTGCGTTGATGATCTTGACATATTCCTGCGGAACAGAAGATGCACCGTGAAGAACGATCGGGAAGCCCGGGATGTTCTTTACGATCTCATCAAGGATGTCGAAACGAAGCTGCGGGTTTGTGCCCGGCTTGAACTTGTAAGCGCCGTGGGATGTTCCGATAGCGATTGCAAGAGAGTCAACGCCTGTACGGCTTACGAACTCTTCAACTTCTTCCGGACGTGTGTATGCGGAATCCTCTGCGGAAACCTGAACATCATCCTCGATACCAGCCAGAGCGCCAAGCTCAGCTTCTACTACTACGCCGTGAGCATGAGCATACTCAACGACCTTCTTTGTGATTTCGATGTTCTCTTCGAACGGCTTGCTGGAAGCGTCGATCATGACAGATGTGAAGCCATTGTCGATGCAGGACTTGCAGGTCTCGAAATCCGGGCCGTGATCCAGATGCATAACGATGTCGATATCCGGGCACTCAATAACAGCTGCTTCAACCAGCTTCTTGAGGTAGGAGGGGTTCGCATACTTGCGGGCACCTGCGGATGCCTGCAGAATGACCGGGCTTCTGAGCTCAGCAGCTGCCTCGGTGATACCCTGAACGATCTCCATATTATTGACATTGAATGCGCCGATAGCGTAGCCACCCTCATAAGCCTTCGCAAACATATCTTTGGTTGTTACTAAAGCCATGTTAACAATTCCTCCTTTTTATCAAAACGCCCTTAAAAAAGGGATCTTTATCGTTTCTATTTTAGTACGAATCCACTAATGCGTCAATTCAGAAATCACGATCCGGCTTCAGTACTGTTCTTTCTGCGAAAAACGGGTGAATACGTCCGAGAATCACCTCTACGCCGCCTTTATCCGAACTTTCCACATTCATCGGCATCACCGGATCATGCAGAGACAAGCGCAGCAGCATCCAGCCCTTTACCTCCGGATCGTCGAAGGACACGCGGATACCCTCATAGTTCGGCTCTACAATATGGAAGTCTTCCCTCTTTTCAGCAAATGTCCGGAATTCATCCAGCACCTGCAGACCCGCTTCGCGGAAATTGTCTGTCTGAATCTTCATGCGGATCTCAGCAGCTTCTGCAGGAGTCTTCAGTCCTTCGATCAGGGACTCGATTCTTTTTCCTTCTTTTCTGAGCTGAGCCATCTTACAGATGATGCGAACCGAAATATAGGCACCGTCATCCGAGAAATAATTTTCTCTGAATGCACCGTGTCCGGATGTCTCAATCGCAAGCTCGCACTCCTCACCTGCCGCATTGAGTTCGATTCCCTTGTTGATGACATTCTTATAGCCTCTCTTGAACCGAAGATGCTTCAGACCTGCCTCTTCTGTAAGGAACACTGCAAGTTCATCGGAGGTCACGGAATCTGTTACAACGGTAGATCCCGGATGCTTCTCCGCTACAATCACCGCAAGGAGTGCAATCAGTGCATTTCTGTTTACTTCCGTTCCGTCCGAGAAGACAACAGCCGCTCTGTCTCCGTCGCAGTCAAAGATTACGCCGAGATCAGCTCCTGCGGAGATCGTCGCCTGTCTGGCAGCTGCCATTGCCTCTGCATTTTCCGGATTCGGAACATGATTCGGAAAGCTGCCGTCCGGTTCAAGAAATACACTTCCTGTTGTATCGGCTCCCAGCGGCTCCAGAATATCCGTTGTAAAGAAGCCCGACGCACCATTTCCCGCATCAACGGTAATATGCAGTCCTTTAAGCGGATGCTCATAGTCATCTGCCTGTACTTCTCTGCAGATGATTTCCTTCATATGTGCGGCGTAAGCTGCCTTCATATCAAATACTGTGACATGCTCTGCTTCCGGGAGCTTCTCCGCAATCAGCAGTTCCTCTTCATCCAGTCTGCCGTTCTTTTCGGCAAGTACCGCTGCCGCTTCCAGAATCTCCGCAAGTTCTTTTCCTTCCAGTGCACCGTCACGTGTGAAAAACTTCATTCCGTTGCGGTTGAACGGCAGATGACTTGCAGTCAGCATGATTGCGCCGTCAAAGCTGCTCTCCGGCAGTACGGTTGACTGAAACATTGCCGGTGTTGTAATCAGACCGCAGTCATACACCTGTGCCGCAGCAAGACCGCGAATTGCAGCTGCCTTCATCTCCGGGGCGGTAATACGGCTGTCGTGACCGACACCTACTCTGATCGCTCCGACCGCCTTCCCGTATCTGGCAGCCAGAAAGTCTGCATACGCTGCAGCTATGAAAGAAACGATTCCCGGAGCCAGCGTTCTCTTCTCATCTCCGGCAGCCAGTGCTGCACCTCTGACATCATTGCCGTTCTTTACTCGCAGAAACAGATCCCTGTATTCCATTCCAGTCCCTTTCTTTTCCCGGTATATGCGGGTTATATTCTCAGTGTTTATTCCCTCAGAGTATAGCACGCCGCCTTCACATCGTCTATGATGCGGCATATTCCGCAGAAGACTTATTCAGGGCCATCGCGGATTTTTGCATCGGGAAAACAGTATGAATTTCCCGGGACAAAAAAAGGACTGCCCTTTCGGACAGTCCTTTTAATAAATGCACGATATTACATCTGAGCAGCAACTTCTGCAGCGAAGTCTTCCTTCTTCTTCTCGATACCTTCGCCGGTCTCGAAACGAATGAAGCCCTTAACGTTAATCTTAGCGTTGTTCTGCTTAGCAACCTCAGCGATGTACTTAGCAACAGTCTGCTTGCCGTCTTCAGCCTTAACATAGACCTGATCCTGGAGGCAGATCTCAGCAAGCTCCTTGTTGATACGGCCCATAACCATGCCGTTCAGGATCTTGTCGTTTGCGTTCGGCTTCTCGTTTCTTGCAGCAGCAAGAAGGATTTCCTTCTCCTTCTCAAGGTACTCCTGAGAAACTTCTGCACGGGAGTTGTACTTCGGTCTCATAGCAGCAGCCTGCATAGCAACGTTCTTTGCCATCTCAGCGATTGCTTCGTTGCAGACATCTGTCTCAACGTCAACCAGAACAACGATCTTGCCGCCTGCATGTGTATAAGCCTGAATGAAGCCGTTCTCTTCCTTCATCTGAGCGAAACGACGGATCTTCAGGTTCTCGCTGATAACAGCAACCTGCTCAACGAGGATTTCGCTGACGGACTTGGATGCATCTGCCTTCCACGGCTCAGCCATGAAAGCATCCAGATCAGCAGCACCTGTTGTCAGAGCCTGCTCTGCAACAGCGTGAACGAATGTCTGGAACTTCTCGTTCTTAGCAACGAAGTCTGTCTCGGAGTTAACTTCAACAACAGCAGCGGACTTGCCGTCTTCTGCTACGATGCCTTCGCAAAGACCTTCAGCAGCAACACGGTCAGCCTTCTTCTGAGCCTTCGCCATACCATTCTCGCGAAGGAAGTCCATTGCCTTCTCCATATCTCCTTCAGTCTTGGTCAGTGCCTTCTTGCAGTCCATCATGCCGGCACCGCTCATCTCACGGAGCTCCTTGACCATAGCAGCTGTAATAGCCATCTCTATTCCTCCTGTTTAATTCAATGAATCACAGGTCCGTAATAACGAACCTGTGAATACAGTTAATCAATAACAGTACTTATCAAGCCTGCTCATCCGGATATGCTACGAAGCCTTCTGCCTGAGCAGCTTCCTCAGCATCCATCTGGCCCTGGTTTGCTTCAACAACAGCATCAGCCATCTTGGAAACAATCAGCTTAACGGCACGGATAGCATCATCGTTGCCCGGAATGACATAGGAAAGTTCTTCCGGATCGCAGTTTGTATCGCAGATACCGATCAGCGGGATGTTCAGGTTGTGAGCTTCCTGGATGCAGATTCTTTCCTTCTTCGGGTCAACAACGAAGATAGCGTCCGGAAGCTTCTTCATGTCGCGGATACCGCCAAGGTTCTTCTCCAGCTTGTCATGCTCTTTCTTGAGGTTTAAAACTTCCTTCTTCGGAAGAACATCAAATGTTCCGTCCTCAGCCATAGCCTCGATATCCTTCATTCTCTTGATACGGCTCTGGATTGTACGGAAGTTGGTCAGCATACCGCCGAGCCATCTCTCGTTAATATAGTACATACCGCAGCGGGAAGCTTCTGTACGGATAGCATCCTGTGCCTGCTTCTTTGTGCCGACGAAGAGGATCTTTCCGCCCTTTGCAGCGATGTCGCCGACAGCGTTGTAAGCATCGTCGATCATGCCGACAGTCTTCTGAAGGTCGATGATGTAGATACCGTTACGCTCTGTGTAGATGTACGGCTTCATCTTCGGGTTCCAACGTCTTGTCTGATGTCCGAAGTGTACGCCTGCTTCAAGCAGCTGCTTCATGGAAATAACACTCATTTTGGTTCTCCTTTTTAAAATGGTTTTTTCTTCCATATGCTTCCATCCGGCAGACCTTCCTGTTTTCCTTCATTTCGAAAACAAATCGGGCACCATGTCGGAATCCACATATGTGCTTTTTCGCAACTTTTGTATTTTAGCATGTACGGAAAAGGTGCGTCAACACCTATTCCGCAACTATCTGCATCTTATTAATCTTATGCAAATGCAGCCGGCCGGCGTCTGCATTTTATATGCGATTTATCTTCTCTTCCTTCACAAAGATGGAGATCGCAAGCGTGACGGCAATGATAAAGTAAGCAAACAGAATCATCACCAGAAAGATTCCGCTGACCTTGTCCGACACGGCACTGAGCAGCACCGAGAACAGGTTATTGGCCATGTGAGCCGCCATGCAGGCCTTCAGAGAGCCGTAATGTTCATACAGCATCGCCAGCAGAATTCCGAGCAGAAAAGCGAAGATGCCCTGTGTCAGATTTCCGTGCACAATGCCGAATACGGCGGCACTCAGTACCGCTGCCCAGAACACACCCAGGTAATCCCGGATTCTTCTGTAAATCAGTCCCCTGAACACAACCTCCTCGGCTGCCGGTCCGATCAGTCCCAGCACAGCAATCTGCATCAGAATATTCGGTGCGGCAAACATCTCTGCTGTCGCCTCGTAAGTCGGATCGGCAATCTGAAGCATGCCGATGACAACACTCAGCGAAAAACCGACGGTCATGCCGAAGCCCATACATTTTCCGATTGTCTCCGGTCTCATCTCTTTCTTCAGAGGAATTCTGGACCATGCATTTCCGGCTCTTCGTTTTGTCTCGTCTCTTATTAATAAGAAATAACAGATTCCGAAAAGCAGCGCATCGATCACTCCCGTCACCAGAACAAGGTTCTGATCCCGGATCACTTCCCCTGAAATTTGCGGATGCAGCCGTATCAGAAGATTCATCAGCAGGAATGAAACGATAAATGATAAGGCAAGATCAATCAGCAGCGGATAGATCACTCTCCAGATCCGAAAGATCACGGATCCGTCCTCATTTTTCAGCTCAGCTTCGCGCCCTGTCTCTGACTGCTGCTCATGAGCCTGCCAGTACAGAACATTGTAAAGCTCCTGCGGCGCATCCACGATGCAATCCGGCCAGCATGCCTCCAGCTCGGATCTCTCTCCGTAGCCCCAGCTGACTCCGATGGAAGCAATTCCGGTCTCCTTAGCCCCGTTCATATCAAACAGGCGGTCTCCGACCATCACCGCCTCTTCTCTTCTGTCACTCATGCCCAGACGGCGAAGCGTTTCTTCGATCAGCTCCGGCTTTTTGGATCTCGTCCCGTCCAACTCTGCTCCGCAGACCTCTGTGAAATACTGCGCCAGATCAAAGTGCTCCAGAATCTGTCTGCAGAAGATCTCCGGCTTGGATGATGTCAGCGCCAGTGTATAATGCGCTTCCGACAGTTTCTGCAGTATCTCCCGTATACCCGGATAGACAAAATTTTCAAAGATCCCGATTGTTTTGAAGCGTTCGCGGTAAGCTGTCACAGCCTGTTCCGCTTTTTCTTTATCTCCGTCTGCATACGGCAGAAACGAATCGACGAGCGGAGGTCCGACAAAGCTGCGAAGCTCCTGATAATCTGCAATTTCAATCTGGAAGGTTTTCTGCAGCGCATACTGCGCACTCTTCATAATTCCTTCTCCGGAATCCGTCAGCGTCCCGTCCAGATCAAACAGAATTGTGTTCCACATATCTTTCGCTTCCCTGTTATCCTTTGTTTTTATTCCTCCAGGCTCTGGAAGTAGCTGTCAATGCCGTCCGCTATACCGGTGACGATTCTGCTCTGTCCGCTGTATCCTGTGACAAAGCCCTCTTCATCCGCATTGCTGATATAGCCCACCTGAATGGTAGCAACCGGGATTTCCGACCAGTTAAAGGCTGCCAGTGCATCGCCGTTCATGTAGCCGCGGTCCTCCTGTCCGGTTGAAGCAATCAGACCGGTCAGCAGTGCCTTCGCAAGTCTCTGGCTCAGCGCAATCATGCTGTTGCCGATGCTCGGGCTTTCGTAAGTCGGTTCCCAGGCCTCAACGCCGTTGACTTCCGGGTCCTCCGAGCTGCCGCAGCTGATGTGAACCAGAATATCGGCACCGGACATAAAGCCCGTTCTTGCTCTTTCTGCCTCACTGACTTCGGCATTATTGGTTTCTCTTGTCATGACCACCGAATATCCGCGGCGGATCAGTTCTTCGCGAAGCTTCAGCGCAATTTCAAGCGTAATTTCGTACTCGTGCTTACCGGTAATGGAACCGACTGCACCGACTGTCATCTTCTGTGATCTCTCGTCAAGACCCGGACCGATTCTCTCGGTTTCCGTCATCGGAGAGGCCTGATGTGCAGGGTCGAGGCAGACCAGTCTGGTATCACCGCCGGCTGCATTTCCCCTCAACGCCGCCGCATAAGTGCTTACGTCCGGAACGGCTGCTGCAATAACGCCCTTGAGGACTCTTGCATTTTCCTGATTTGCGGCAATCGACTGTCTGTTCAGAAGTTCCCCGGCGCTCTCGGCATCTTCCGGAGAAGCTGCGGTCACCTCGGCAAGGGAGTCGGCCTGCTCGTCCTCTTTTGTCTGCGCATTTGAAGCGGGGGAAGCTCCTGCCTCCTCACTTGCCTCGATTCCGATCTGCTCTCTCATTCTGATTGCAAACCGCACGCTGAACCATCCGAGAACTGCAATTCCAATGACGATCAGAAGCGCAATGATTCTGCGCCCCGGCTTTCGTCTTCTCCTGTTTCTACGCATCTTTTATCCTCACATATGAGCCGGCGCATCAAATCCCAGAATATCAATGCTCTTCTCCAGAACCTTCAGTGTTACGGAAAGCAGAGCAAGGTAGGAACGACGCTTCTCGGCGTCTTCTTCTCCAAGAATTCTTGTTCCGTGATAGAAACGGTTGAAATCATTGGAAAGCTGATAGATATAGCTGCAGATTCTGTGCGGTGCAAGCTCTTCATAAGCTTCATAGATACTTGAACCGAATACAGCCAGATCCAGCATCAGTGCGCTCTCGGCATCTGTTTCCGGCTGCAGAAGTGCAGCTGACAGATTCTCTGCGAGATCGCCTTCGGCTGCCTTCTCAAGAATCGAACGGATTCTGACGATTGTATACAGGATGTACGGGCCTGTGTTGCCCTCGAAGGAAGTAAATTTCTCCACATCGAATACATAGTCCTTGGATGCCTGATTGGAAAGATCGCCGTACTTGACTGCTGCAAGCGCAACCTTCTCTGCTGTAGACTCGGTATCCTCATCGCGGACGTTGTCATTGTCACGGATCTTTGCCTTCATCTCGGTCTCGATTTCATCAAGCAGAGAAGACAGACGCATAACACCGCCGTCTCTTGTCTTGAACGGCTTTCCGTCCTTGCCGTTCATGGTTCCGAAACCGATGTGAGTCAGACCTGTTTCATCGGAAACGATGCCGGCCTTTCTGACTGTACGGAACACCTGCGTAAAGTGCATGCCCTGACGCTTATCTACGACATAGATAATTTCATCCGGATTAAAGAGCTTCTTTCTCTCCACGATAGTCGCAATATCTGTTGTGCTGTAGAGAGATGCGCCGTCAGACTTCAGGATGATGCAGGGCGGAATCTCTTTCTTGTCATCCGGCTCTGTTACATCGACAACCAGAGCACCCTGATCATAGAAAGCAATGCCTCTGTTCTTGAGGTCTTCTACCATTGCCGGAATATACGGCTGTGCATCAGACTCTGACTTCCAGAGATCGAAGGAGACATTCAGTCTTTCGTAGTTTCTCTTCAGATCTGCGATTGATACGGACAGAATCTGATTCCAGAGTGCGCGGTATCCCGGATTTCCGAGCTGCAGCTGGTGTGTTGCCTCCAGTGCCTCTTTCTTGTACTCTTCATCCTCTTTGGACTTTGCGGAAGCTGCCGGATAGATTTCCTCCAGCTCGCTGATTGTAAACGGAGCCTCCTCCGGATACTCGGTGCTGTCTGTGAAATACGGAAGTTCCGGATTTCTGTGCTTCATCTCGGTAATAATCAGGCCCATCTGAAGACCCCAGTCACCGAGATGAACATCGCCGAGCACTTCATTGCCGACTGTGCGGCAGAGGCGCTTGACACTCTCACCGATTACAGCTGCGCGAAGATGTCCGACATGCAGCGGCTTCGCCACATTCGGTCCGCCGTAATCGATCACGATCTTCTTCGGGTTTTCCACCTTCGGAATAGAAAGATTCTCATCCTCTGCCACTGCCTGTACGCAGGAGAGCAGGAATGCCGGCTTCAGGTTCAGATTCAGGAAACCCGGCTTTACAACCGAAACTTCCACAGCCTCTGCTGCATCTGCATCAAGTGCGGCAGCGACTTCATCTGCGATCATGAACGGAGCTTTATGATACTTCTTTGCTGCAGCCATGGCACCGTTGCACTGGTACTGGCAGAGGTCCGGTCTGTCAGAGACACGCACTGCACCGAGTGCTGCGTCATAGCCGGCCTTTTCAAATGCAGCCCCCATGATGTCTGTCAATTTGTCGGTCAGTTTTTTCATTGTATTGATCTCATCCCTTCTGGTAACAACCTGTACAGATTGTCTGTTAATGTTATTTCGGTTCCAGCAGTTCGGCAAGTTTTTTCTTCTCGGCAAACTCTATTCCCAGCATCTGTGCAGTCCTCCTCAGTTTTCCGGAGAGTCCTGCTTCCGATTCACAGATCATAATCATACGAACCGGATCATCGAACAGTTCACTGATCTCTGCTTTAAACCGGCAGAGAGCAGAAGCCGGTTCTTCTTCCGGATCCGGTATGGCAATCGCAACCGGAAGACAGTGCCGTATTCCGGTTACATACCTGTCATTTCTGACCACCAGATCGTGGTAGGCAGCAGCCCGCCCATATTCGCGGATGAATGCGGCAATCAGAAATATATTCAGAATCGGTATTTTTTCTATATGCAATAAAAATGCAGCTGCATTTTCATCGGCAAAAACAAATCGGAGAATCCCGCCCCGCCGCACATACTGCGTGAGGATCTCCTCGTCCACCAGATCTTCCATTGTATCATCTCGCACGGGAAGCTCGGCGGCATCAAGTGTATATTCTAGCCTTCCTTCTTCCGGAGCGATTCCGCTTTTCCGGAAACAGGCGCTGACTTCTTTCCAATATGAAGGATTCTCTTCATAGAGGCGTCCAAGCCTGCGGATCATCCGCACTGCCGTGCGATCCAGATCCCTTCGGCCGATCTGTCTTTCAGCGCCTTCCGCTCCCGCCGTTGTCTGTACCGGACTTCCGGTCCGCAGAAAGCTGAGCTCGGCAGCAGTCAGGGACGGAAAAGAAAGGCGGCGTAAAATCTCGGCATTTTTCTGTGGCAGAAATACGCTCTCACGGATATTACTGTCCAGAATCGGAAATCTCCATGCTTTATGAGCCCGCAGTACCGTTCCGAGTGCCAGCCCCTCTTCCGCATCTGCATGCGTGATATCAAGAACAGGCGTTTTATCTTCATATTTCTCAAGCAGTTCTGCCAGCTTTGTCTCTATATCCGCCTCCAGAAAGCGCTCCAGCCTGACCGGATCTGCCAGAACGGTCTGCAGCTTTCTGTGATGGAAAAAATAGTTGAGACGGTTCCGCATGCTTTCCGTCAGAAAATTGCCGTAACCAACAAGCACCAGCAGCTCCGGATCCATTGCAAGAGCGCTGATCACATTCTCAGCTGTATGCCGGCTTATAAACTTGATTATGACTTTAACCATACAGCCCCCGCTGTTTTACAGCTGATCCTCCTCGCGGTAATTATCCGGAAGCTCTTCACCCCACGGCGTACCGTCCAGATTATAAGGTGTAGACTGGTAAACATAGTAATTCAGCCAGTTTGTATACAGATTATTGGCTGTTGCTCTCCATGTCAGAAGCGGTCTTCTGCCCGGATCATCATCCGGGAAATAGTGCTCCGGCAGGGCTGTCTCCAGTCCCTTCTTCCGGTCACGCTCGTACTCGCTTCGAAGCTGCATGCGTCCGTATTCCGGATGGCCGAAGATAAAGATCCGGCGGCCGTTCTGCGCCATGGCAATGGCAACGCCTGCCTCTTTGGACTGTCCGAGAATCGTCAGATCTTCACATGCTACAATCGATTTGACCGGAATCTCTGTATATCTGGAGTGCGGCATGGTAAAAACATCATCAAAACCGCGAACCAGAGGCGTTTTTCTATTATAAACCGTATGTGTGTAGATTCCAAAAAGCTTTTTCTGATCCGGGAAGATCACCTTCGGCAGGCCGTAGTAGTAATACATCGCCGCCTGTGCACCCCAGCAGAGGAACATCGTGGAGGTTACATGCGTATTGCACCAGGAGAAGATGCTTTCCATCTCGTCCCAGTAATCAACCTCCTCGAAATCCATCAGTTCAACCGGCGCACCGGTGATAATCAGACCGTCGAAATAGCGTTTTTTGAGTTCATCAAAAGTCTGATAAAAGGTATCCAGATGACTCTTTGATGTATGTGTGGACGTATGACTTGAGACTCTCATGAACGTCACATCGATCTGCAGCGGCGTATTGGACAGCTCGCGCAGAATCTGCAGTTCTGTCTTTTCCTTCAGCGGCATCAGATTCAGAATACAGATCTGAATCGGTCTGATATCCTGATGTGTCGCTCTGGTCTCATCCATTACGAATATATTTTCTTTTTCCAGTGTCAGCCTGACCGGAAGGTCATTCGGTATCTTGACAGGCATGCCGGTTCCTCCATCTTTAATTCTCCGATGCTTCCAGCTCTTCCACCATCGTCAGAAATTCTTCTTCTGTCATAATCGGAATTCCGAGTTCTCTTGCTTTCTTGTTCTTACCTGACTGTGAAGCTGCATCGTTGTTAATCAATGCTGCTGTTTTTTTAGATACTGATCCTGCAAGCTTTCCGCCTCTTGCTTCAATGAATTCACCGAATGCCGCTCTGTTTTTAAACTTTGTGACATCACCGGTGATGACATAGGTGCGTCCTGTAAGCACAGTTCCGGAAGTCTCGACATGTTCCTCCATATTGAGTCCGAGCTCACGAAGGGTGTCGATCAGGATTCTGTTCTGTTCATTTGCGAAAAATGTTCTGATTGCCTCTGCGGTGACGGCTCCCACATCAGGAACAGCCTGCAGCGCTTCCTGCTCTGCCTCCGCAAGCTTCTGCATTGTGCCGAAGTGCTTCAGAATATTCTTAGCCGATGTTCTTCCGACATTCGGAACAGCCAGTCCGGTCAGAAGACGATCCGGCTCCTGCTTTTTCGATTCTTCGATAGACAGAAGCAGTTTATCTGTATTCTTTTCTCTTCCCACCAGACCGTTTTCGATCAGCTCATCGCGTTTATCTTTCAGGCGGTACAGATCTGTGATTCCCTGCAGGTAGCCTTCTCTGACCAGCGCGCGGATATTCTCTTCACCAAGTCCCTTGATGTCCATGGCGTCCCGTCCGACAAAGTTGATCAGATGGCGCTCAAGCTGTGCGGGACAGGACGGATTGACGCAGCAGATATCTGCCGCTCCTTCCTCCCGCTGCACGCGCTCTCCGCAGCAGGGGCAGAATTCCGGAAGGCGGAAGTTTTCTGTTCCCGCAGGTCTCTTTTCAGGAACCGATGCCTTGATCTTCGGAATAATCTCGCCCGACTTATAGACAATGACAGTATCACCGATTCCGATCTGCAGGCGATCGATAAAATCCTGATTATGAAGCGTCGCACGGCTGACTGTCGTTCCGCAGAGTCTGATCGGATCAAATACTGCTGTCGGGTTGAGACGTCCAGTCATACCAACGGACACCTCAATCTCACGCACTACCGTTTCCTTCTCTTCCGGCGGATACTTGTAGGCGATATGTCCCGCACTGTACTTTGCTCCTGCCGGAAAATCGCTGCGCATCGCAATATTGTCAATCTTGACGACTGCGCCGTCAATATCATAGCCGAGGCTGCCTCTTGCTTCTCCGATCCGGTCGATCTCGGCAAGTATTTCTTCATCTGTTCTGCAGATCTTCGACGGAACAATCTTCATGCCGAGCGCACGCAGAGCTGCCAGTCCCGCTGTATGCGATGCCGTCAGTTCTGTATCTTCCGCATCCTGAATATTAAAGACGAAGAAAGAGAGTCCTCTGCTCTTCGTAATTTCCGGATCCAGCTGACGCAGCGTTCCTGCCGCGCAATTTCGCGGATTGGCAAATGTTTTCTTTCCCTGCAGTTCCTGACTCTCATTGGTTCTGTCAAAGTCCTCCAGAGACATATAGACCTCGCCGCGCACCTCGAGTGTGCCCGGATCTGCCGGAAGTTTTTTCAGAACATCCGGTATGACTCCCGCATTCAGAGTGACATCTTCACCGATGAAGCCGTCTCCTCTTGTCTCTGCAAGTTTCAGTTCGCCGTTACTGTAACGAAGTGTCATCGACAGTCCGTCGATTTTCTGCTCCACTGAAAATGCCGCATCAGGATGCAGTGCACGAACCTCATGCACCCAGCTGATGACATCTTCTTTTGTAAAGACATCTTCTATAGACAGCATCGGCACGTTATGCTGCACCGTCACACCGGCCTCGCGCTTCACTGCCGCGCCGACTGTCTGTGACGGAGACTGCTCCGATTTCCACTCGGGATGCTCGCGTTCTGCAGCCTTCAGGCTCTGCATGAGCTGATCATATTCATAATCAGACACAAGCGGTTCCGCTGCTTCGTATGCCTCATTATATTTTCTGATCTGTCCGATCAGCTCATCGTATGCTTCCCGCGTCATTCTTTATCTCCTGCTGTCATTCAAAAACGACTTCTGTTATTTCCGCTCTTCTTTCCGCGGCCGGCTGTACTGCGGCCGTTACGGCCCGCATTGCCCCATGCGGAACTGCTGCGCTCTTTCCGGTCTGTATTGCCGCGGCCGGCTGCTCCACGTCCCGAAGTTTTGTCTCCTGCTCCACGGCCGGCTGTACTGCGTGCCGGTTTTCCTGCATGTTCTCTGCCCTGATACTGTGAACCGGTCTTCGAAGCTCTCTTTTTCAGCTCAGCCAGTTCCTCCGGAAGAATGGAGCGCATATCTCCCGGCTTCAGATCAGCCAGTCTGAGGTTCATGATTCTGATTCGCTCGATTGAGGAAACCGTATAGCCGAGAGCCTTGCACATTCTTCTGATCTGACGGTTAAAACCCTGGGTCAGAACAATAGCAAACTTGCGCTCTCCGAGCTTTCTCACACGGCAGGGTCTTGTTGTGACATAGATGCCGTCCGGATGTCTGCGCAGTGTTGTCTCGTCATCGAGATGAATCTTCACTCCCTCCGACATCTGCTGGATAAAAGCAGCTGTCAGCGGTGTGCCGACCGTAACAACATATTCCTTTTCGTGATACTGGGATGCGCGCATGATGCGGTCGGACAGTTCTCCGTCATTGGTTAAGATCATCAGACCGCTGGAGTCCTTGTCCAGGCGTCCCGCATAGGTCAGATAGTGACCGAAATCAATGGCATCAGCCAGGTTGTTTTCAATCTCACGATTTAAGGTGCAGACCACTCCTCTGGGCTTATTGTAAAGATAGTACAGCTTTTCCTGTTCCTTTTTCGGAAGTTCTCTGCCGTTTACAAAGACAGTATCTCCGTGGAAGACACGATCTCCCACAGAGGCACGCACGGTCGGTTTTTCCGGCTCATCTTTTCTTGATTTTCTGCGGATCTCAACCTTACCTGCTTCAATCAGGCGGTCAGCCTCTCTTCTCGAAGCCACTCCGGCCTCACTGATATACTTATTTAAGCGTCTTCCTTCTGCTTCCATAGCACTCCTGTTTGTTCTGTTTTGTTCTCAAAATATCGTTTTTTGCCTTTTCTGCTGCTATCAGAAGATACAACGGGAACCGCAGATACCCTGTCCGGATATTTGCGGTTCCAAATGTCTGCTTTGCCTGAGGCCTGAAGCAGACTGCTCAGATTTTATGATACCGTGATATAACTCTGGCCAACGTAGCCTTCTCCTATATCGGTATAGACGTGCCACCAGCCTTTCACATTCTCAATAGCGGTTACTGTGGTTCCGCCGCTGAGCTGTCCGATTACTTCGTAATCAAAGCCCGGGCCGGAACGAAGGCTGACTGCTGACTTGATCACGCCGGTACGCTCATAAGACTCTTCCTGCGCGTCTTCTGCATCACCTGCAGCTGCACCGGCTGCTTCTGCGACTGCCTGTGCCTCTGACGGATCACTGATCTCCTTCATATAACGCGGACCGATATAGCCCTCGCCGAACTCCTCTGTCTGAACATGGTACCAGCCGTCCTCGATGCCGAGAATTGTCACAACCGTTCCCGGATCAACTGTTCCGATCTGTGTATTGTCCACGCCCGGACCTGTACGGACATATACGGTGTCTGTAACTGTACCGTAGGAAGATGCTGACTCCCCGTCCTGATCGTCATTCTTGTCTTCAGAAGCCGGCTGGCTGCCTGTCTCTTCTGTCGGCTGATCAAGATCTGCATCCTCATCCGCTGTATTGCTCTCTTCAGAGGATGTCTCCTGCTTGTCCGGATTTACTGTGCCCGGAATTGTCGGCAGTGCCTGATCATCTGCTGCTGTATCAGCGCTCTCTGTCTGCTCTGCCTTAGAATCTGTTTCAGCATCAGAACCAGCGGATGCTGCCTTTGAGTCTGCTGTCTGCGAATCTGTACTGCCGCTTTCTGTAAGAGATGCGCCCGGCTTCAGCTCATCAGCTGTCAGTGTGTCAGCCGGCTTCTCGATCACAGAAACAGTCACTCCGCCGTTCTGTGTCTCATCAGCTGTCAGTCTGACATTTCCCGCATCCGTGCTGTCGGTTCTTCCGAGACCGATTGAAACAGCTCTTACTCCGAAAAACAACCCCATAAGAACTCCAAGTACGCCGATAATCAGAAGAATATATCTGAGATTATCCGAAAGCCACTCCCTGAATTGATTCATTTTTTCATTCCCCCTTGCAGTCTCCTTCCAACATTATAGAGACCCTTTTTTGTTTCCTGAAAAACATAAAACCGCCTTCCGGTCAGGAAAGGCGGTTTGCGCGCGTCTGACAGGAGTCGAACCCGCGCACCCGGAACCGGAATCCGGTGCTCTATCCACTGAGCTACAGACGCATAAGTCGCTACAACACAGGGTATTATAACAAAGAAATGATCTGCGGGCAATATGCAATTCCCCCCGCGGCCCTCTGCAGCCCCCTTCTGACAATCCGTTTATTTCAGGCTCCGGCACCGCAAAAATGCCGTGCCGAAGCTTCTTTTTCCTGCCGCATTTCAAACTTTCGACTGTCGAAGATACACCGCCGCTGCAGCCATACCTGACTTACCCGTTTTGTCTTCTCTTCCGGCATGCATCTGCCAGTCCCGCCAGAAGCACTGACAGCAAGACCGCCGCTGCACCTCTGTACAATTTTCCGTTTCCGCTTCCGCCCGCTGTCAGGGAAACAACAGGTCCTCTCTCTGCCGTTATTCCCGTCACAACTGTCTCCACCCGGTTGGAATAGACATCTCCGAATTCATCCTTCTGGACGCAGCTGTTTCGAATCACATTTCCGCTGTCCGCCCCCTGTACATCCACCCGGTACGAAACAGTCACAGTCTCTCCCGACTTTAATATTCCCGATACGTGCAGAGCATCTCCACTTAAAAATGCCTCTGTTTCGCTGTCCATGGAAGTCTGCACCTGCAGCGAGTCCTCGACATAACGAATTTCCGCACCGGGACGCAGAACTGTCAGCAGCTTTTCCGCCCATTCTTTTTTCGCTTTTTCGTACGCTTCCTCCGATTCGTACCGATCGCGGTTCTCCTCAAAATGAGCAGCAAGATCAGTCTCCCTGACGATCACACCGGTGTCATTTTCTTCATATTCATCTGCCGACGGCAGTATATCGGATAACGCCAGTTTGTGATCATGGTCATACTGATTGGTGTAATGAATCGTATAAGTCAGTCTGCTGCCGTCCTCTATTTCCGCCCGGTCCACTTCCATTCTGATCACATTGGAATTCGTTTCGACAAATCCGGCTGATGCTGATGCGAGATGCAGATTGGAAGCAGACTGCGCGACTGTCATACCATCTCCGCTGATTACCGCTGTATCTGTCAGTGTTATGTCCTCCGTCACCGCTGATTTATCCAGGCTGTACTTCTTCAGAAAAACAGGAAACTCATACGAAGAGGACAGTCCTGAAAAACGAATCTCTGTCCCTTTCGCGTCTTCTCCGCTGCTCTCCGGAATCCAGTCCGCTCCTTCTGTTCCGAGCAGCACGAGGCCGCTCCCTGACGCGGATACCGTCAGCTTCAGCTGCTCTGACAGAACCGGTCTGATTTCGTATCGTCCGTCTTCCTGCTCCGCAGCAAGCCAGTATGAACTCCGGTTTTCCTCAGAAATCTTTTTCACTTCCACTTTGTCGTATTCTTTCGGCTCCGCCCCTGACACACAGAGGGCTTCTCCCGTTTTTGCATTGAGAATCCGATACACATTTCCCTGCATCTTCTTAAACCGCCACAGCGTTTTATCGTCGGATGTACCGCATACAGCAGCATCCTTTCCGGAGTCCGTTCCGTCTGCTTTTGCAAGAACGGATCCGCTGCCGTCCGCAGACATAATCCGGAAGATTTTTCCGTTCAGATAATCTCCGCTGATATTTTTGCCGCTGTAGACCGCACTCAGTTCTCCTCTTCGTATCACAAAGCTTCCGGGAGCCCCCGGAATAAAATCAGACAGGCCGTATTCCGTCTCTTCCTGCAGCACCACTTCCGTTCCGTCCGGTCTCACTGCTCTGATTTCTTTCCATTCCGCCGGCCCCGATCCATCCTCTGCAGCAGGATCCGGAGAATATATCACAGCAGAAACACCTTCCGCGAGACTTCCGGCCTGAAAACCTGCACTGAGTCTGAATGTCAGATCCGTGATCTCCGAAAGATCATACGTCACCGCCTCCAGATCTTCTCCGACTGTATCACGGATCATAAGCTGATAGCCTGCGATATAAAGGGTATTTCCTTCATGAACAGTATTATGTGCCGTAAGAGACTCTGCCGCCACGTCACCGGTTGATGTCCGTTCCGTCTTTTTATATGTACGCGGTGTCTGCATATTCCATTTTTTCACTGTATGATCCCGGTATTCTTTCTCCGGCGTGATCTCTCCCGTTCCGCTTCCCGCAGCTCCGTATGTACTTGTTTTCTTTATATTGGAAGAATATGTCGTCATCGCATAGCAGATCATGGCAGATGTCCCGATGTTTTCTTCACGGTCGACCGTCTTCATATGCAGTGCCAGTGCATCATAAGCCGCCATTCCTTCGTCCTGCACAATATCCCATTCTTCACACAGAACGCCGCAGATCTTTTTTCCGCCCGATACGGCCTCCGCATAGTCAGGCCAGAACCGCAGAGTGTCAAAGGAGCGCAGATCCGCTCCCAGCATCTCCCCGTCACTGCCCCAGGTCGAGCCGTCTGCCTTTGTAATATAGAGCAGGCGGGACGTCAGTATTCCGCCAGAGTGATTCACGGCGCTTCCTCCCGTATTATTATAAATCGGACGGTCGCCTCCCAGCCCTGCCGGCGAATCATTGGTCGCACTTTTTCTCAGATTTTCCTCATCGACTGCAAGTTCGATTTTATTATTGTCCCACAACACAAACCATTCCTTCGATACCTCTGCAGGCGATTTCTCTGTTCTGGGCGTGTAATGCTGATTGATAAAAATGCCGAACTCCGTTCCGTATCCGGTCACTCCCGATGTAGAAAACTCTCCGTCCGTGATCAGCGCAGCTGTCCGGGACCACGTTTTCCCCGGAGTCAGCATCAGATGTGCATCCCAGTTTCCCGGAGGATCAATCGTATTCTCCACCGTCAGCTTCGGATAACAGATCTTTCCCTCCTGATCCTGAAACGCCTGTGAAAATTCCTCTTCTCCGGACGCACCGGCAGCACGTACGCACTCTCCCGTCACTGTCATCCGATAATGTACAATCGACGGGCCGTACTGCAGCTCCTTCTGTCTCACAACGATACTGCCTTCCGAGAGCACGCTGCCCGGCAGGGTATTCGTGAACCCCGACACGCAGAAATACGCACTGCCTTCTTCTGTTCCCGCTTCGGAAATAACACCGCAGGATGCCAGCACCTCTTCTGATGCTGCATTTTTGACAGCACTGCCGTTTGCCTGCATATAGCTGTCCCCTGAAAAGAAACAGGCAAGCTCATGATTCTCTTTATTCTGCGGGTATTTCTTCATGGCGCAGGTGGCATAATCAAGAATTTCCACACCCGTTTCATAACCTGTATCCGCTTCTGCAGACACTTTGATACCGGCCTTCAAAGGAACACTGTTGTCAATTCTGTCTGCTCCCTTCACGGAACCGTTCGGTTTTCCGGCCGTCAGTCTGTAATCCACGATCTTGATTCTTCCGCCGTCTTCATAGCCCGTAAATGTCGGATGCAGCGATTTTTCAAAGGAAATCCCCACATAAGCACCGCAGGTAATCTGTACTTCCGGAGAAAGCTTTCCTGTATCACAGGAAACCGCATGCTGTGACAGGACCGTATGATCTCCCGTCTCTTCAATCCACGCATAAAACGACGGCTTCAGTTTCTCCCTGCATTTCATATATTTGACAGAGACAACGCAGTTCAATGTACCTGCACCCGGGACATCATATCGTTCCTCGCCCTCCAGCTTATCCGGAAGTTCCCGGTAACCGATCAGCAGCTGTGAGCCGTCTTCTTCTGTCAGAATGACCGGTTTCCCGTCCTCCCCTTCTCCTTTCAGCCAGGGCATCGCCTCCGTATGAAATTCAGCCTCCTCCCTGCTGACCGGAAGGCGATATGCCACATACAGTCGTGTCCCGCTGATCGTATTGTAAATATAGCGCTCTGTCAGTGCCGTGGAATAAGCAAATACGTATGTGACATCGTCATTTGTTCTCACCACACCGTTATCATTGGCAGAATCATTTCCTTTCCAGTCAAATCCGCTTCCTTCCTGCTGATAAGCCGAAACCGGATCCCAGTCTCCCGCCCCGTCCTTCACCCGGATAAGCGCAAAAGAACTAAGTCTGACCATGCCCTCATTCGGATCGGCAGCAGGAACAAACGCAATGCTTTTTCCGCCCTGACGGTCTTCTGCGGCGTGAACCTCCCTGATAAAAAGATCAGCTGCTCTCCGCGCAAGGCAGAGCGCCGGTTCTGCAGTGCTTTCCGTCTCCGCTGTGATGCCGGCATGTTCCAGAGCCGCTTCTGTTGTCTCACTGATCTGTTCTCCGTTCCAGACAGCCTCAGCGGCGTCTGCCGCCGTCTCATCTGTTTTACCGCTGACCTCCGCTGCCAGCTGCAGCAGTCCGTCGTCTCTCGGATATAGTTTCAGTATTTCTTCCACCGCATCAATCCCGGCTTCCACATCCTCGTGCACGCCTTCTCCGAGTATTCCCTGCAGGTCCTCCGCTGTCACGCGGTCAACCGGAAGCAGCGATTCTTCTTCCCCTGCCGGATTCTCCGCCTCCGGCATACCGCCCGTTTCGGAGACTGTTTCTTTTTCGAACACGGTTTCTGTCTCCGAAGCGCCGTCCGTTCCTTCGATTCTTTCTTCCTCGGAGCTGTTCCCCTCCCTGTTTTCCGAACCGGCTTCTTCCGGAAAAGAATCATTGCCATCGGTTTCTTCTCCTTCTCCAATAGAAGTGATCCGGTTCTCCCTCTCCTCTTCAGCTTCATTCTCTTCTTCCAAAAACTCCCCCGTCAGATCCGAAAACACCTCTCCGAAAGAGCTTTCGTCTGCCTGCAGCTCTGCCGAAAACTCAGCCATACTCTCTGCCAAAACAATCCCCGGGCTCACTGCTTCGCCGACCGTCAGCAGCACCGTCAGGACAGCGCAAAGTCCTGCCATTCCATGTCTCTTTCTCATACGCTTTCCTTCCTTCTCTTCTTTAATACGATCATTCCGAAGAAACTGATTCCGGCAAGAAGCAGATACAGTTCCGTTCTGCTTTGATCTCCGGTTTTTACTCCCTGTGTGGTTTTCGTCTTCTTTGACGAGGCAGGAGGCGCCTTCGACTCTGTCCTCGTGTTGACAAATGCAGCCGTCTGCTGTTTTTTCCCTTTAATCTTCCCCTTTATGCCGGTACTTTCTGTCTTGTAGCCGTCCTGATCCGCTTCTTTCTCACTTACCGTATAGCTCGTTCCAGCCGGAATGCCGCTGACCGTGACACTTTCTCCGTGTTTCAGTGAGATGGTTCCTCCCGACTGAAGTGTCCCTCCTGCACCGTCTGAACGCGTCCAGGCATAGCTTTCTCCCTTCCTCAGCGTAATCTGAAAGTGGAACAGTCTTTCCTTTTCCCCCGCATTCCCTTTTACGGTCTTTTTGATCACCAGATCTCCGGTTACTTCCGGTTTCGGTTCTGCTTTTATGTCATACTGCATGCCGTCTCCTTCACCGGACGGAATGCTCACCAGAAAGGAAGCACTCGGAAGATGGTATTTCACCGATTTTTCTTCCTTCACCAGATAGATTCCCGGTTCCATATTCTGAATCACCGCTTTTCCGTCTGCCCCTGTCTCTGCCCTGTACACACGGCCGTTCACGGTGCGCCCGTTTGCGTATGCATCTGTAATTTCTGCTTCGACCTTCTTCACATCAGTCCGGTCACTGATCTCAATATTCTTTCCTTTCCCATTCAGGGCAGCCGGAACCGGAAGCAGCTCTACAGGACTGACATTCATCTCATAACCTGCAGCCCTGTAGCACACAAATCCGGCTCCTGCGACAGGCACTGTCCCATCGCTTCCGTCCTGGTAGGATATTGTCAGACTGCAGGTCCTCTTTCCGCCGATCGAAAACGACAGACTTCCGGCCTGAGGCTCCTGCGCTGTCACAATACAGGCAAGCAGCACTGTTATCATGCAGAATGCCGCAGCCGTCCCTATCCAACGTCTCATCTTTTCTCCTCCCTTCTTCTGTTCTCATATTCTTACGCCGCTGTTTAATCCCGTTCTTCTCCGCAGGACAGTTCATCCGGACACTTCCGTCTGCGTCTGCTCCGCAGAAATCCTTCTGTCAGCAGTGCTGCCGGGATAAAAAGCAGCAAAAGCAGTTTTCGTACGATCGCTCCCGTCTCTGCTGCCAAAACCACCCCTTCGCTCTTCTCTCTCTGCTCTTTTTCCTCTTCCGCTGACCGATATCCGCTGACAAGCAGCCGATGGTCATTCACTCCATAGGGCGTACAGGTATAGAGTGTTACCACGTCCTGCCCTTCCTGTATCTGCAGCCACTGATCTGCCTCTTCCGGAAGGACCGTCAGAATCCTGCCGACTCTGTAAACCAGTCGTTTTCCGGGAACACAGACTGTAAATCTGTCCCCTTCCTTCATCGAGATCAGATTGTCAAACAAGGCTGCACCCGAATATCCTGTATGGGCGGCAATAACAGCATGTGTGCTTCTGCCCCCTACCGGGAGAGATGTACCGTAAATATGACCGGCAGAGGACGTCAGTACTGCTTCATCTGTTCCGTGACAGATCGGCAGCAGTATATCCGCCTCCTCAACTTCCACATATCCCATCACACCGTCTGCTGCTGCCAGCAGACTTTCATAACGTTCGTCAGTCGCACTCTCTCCCTGATAAAAGAACGGTTCCTCCTTTTGTTTTTCCGCCAGCATCCGGTTATATGCATCCGCCCGCTGCAGTTCCTGCTTTATCTCTGTTTCGGTGTACTTCTCCTGCAGTTCCCGGTAAGTGCTGATCACCTCGGTCTGACCGATTCTCGCAGCCGTATCACATATAGCCGGCAGCAGAAACAGGACGGCCGAACATGTCAGTCCGATCCAGAAGAACAGCTGCTTTACAGCATCCCTATGCTTATTCATGACGTCTCTTTCTTCTTCCGAGCACCGCAGTAAGCATCATGACTGCAAAGCATCCCGCACCGGCCAGCATAATGATTCTTCCGCTTCCCGATCCGCCGGTCTTCAGATGAAGTTCCGCATGATTGGCAACCGTCAGCTGTGCAACGCCGCTTGAACCTTCATTCTTAATTCGCAGACCGGCCGTTTTTCCTTCTGTTTTCACTTCTGCCTTCAGCAGATACCCGTTCAGCGGCCTGTTTGCAGTAAATGTAATCTCAAAAGAACTGCGAAGAAGACTGAATCCGCTCTGTGTTTCCGTCTCTTTGAAAACATAAGTGCCTTCATCAAAACCTCTGATCACCAGGAGACCGTCCTTTGCAGGCGACACAGGCATGCTTCCGCCTTTTTCATCTTCTGCAGCCACACGATATCTGCCTTCTTTTTCTTTAATAAAGAGCACCGGGCCGTTTTCCTTACTTAATATCTTGAAAACAGCCTTCTCCGGATTTGTCAGTCCGGTCTTTGTCAGTTCCAGCCCATAGGTATAGACATTGACAGCCGGTCCTTCTGTCCGTCTTTCAAGATCATCTCTGTTTCTCCAGATCAGCGTCGGTCTGTTTGTATTAAGACCGTCCTCCTCTCCTCCGATCACAGCCTTCTCGTTCAGACGTGTCTCGAACCGCACAATAACCTCCGCATCAACCTGCAGCCTGTTCAGTTTCTCCAGACCGCTCTTCGTGAGTTCAACCTCAAATCCGTTCGTCTCTTCCGAAACGGTATAATCGCTCTCCGAAAGTGTCTGAAATGCAGCAAAAGCTTCTGTCGTCTGCGGTGCTGTCGTTTTTGCTCCGATCTGTACGGCAGTTACTCTTTCAAACTCCATGCCTTCCGTCATTGCATCTTTCAGCACATATTTCACATACTCCCGGTCCGTGTGATCTCCGCTGATTGCAGCCGGCACAGGTGCATCACCTGTAATAATCTGGGAAAAGGATTCTCCTGTTTCCCTGTCCCCGCTTTTTTCCAGAGTCTTTCCATCTTCCTCTGATACAATATACTTGGATGTGGAAATCACTGTATTCTTCGGGTAAGCCGTCACATCGTACTGCCAGACAGTTCCCGCTTCCGCTGTTCCGATTTTTCCTTTATTTGTCATCGGCAGGCTCAGCAGAAACGGAACACACGGTCCTGCAGGCACACTTCCGTTACCTCCCTCATAGGATGATGCCGCCAGGTCTTCTCCTATCAGATAAAGACCCTGTTCCAGTCCTTTCATTTCAGTTCTGCCTTCCGCATCGGTTGCCGCAAATCCCGTTCCCGAACACGCAAGCGCCGTCAGAGCAGACTGACCGGTCCATGTCTTCCCGTCGCCTCCGCTTTTTATGATTTCGTTCAGCACAGCCTGCATCGTTTCCGCCGTATATCCGACAGTCTTGCCGTCCGTTACTGCCTGTGCAGCCAGTGTCCGGCCTGCAGCCTTCTGATAGAGATCCCGGAAGCCCTCATGTATGTCTGTGAACAATACGCCGTGTGTGACTGCGCCGTTCTCCGTGTTCATCACATAGCTGCTCATGGATGCAATCCGCAGTCCTGCAAAGACAATCCCCTTCATACCTTCCCGTGAGTTCTCCTGCACCAGTCCCGTTCCTTCCGAAACGGCTCCGTCATATCCATTTTCCAGCTGCTTGTAAATAGTAATTGAACACTTCTTTGCAGGGTCCAGTACAGCTGTTGTGATACTTTCCGCTGCCATCGCAGCTGTTGCTGTCACCGCTATCAATGCAGCCGCAACCAGTGCCAGCAGTCTGCCGATCTCCCTGTGAAACGCTCTGAATGAAACCCAGCCTCTTCTCATTTTGCTCTTCATATGCACTCTCTTCCTTTCTTTGAGCACAGAAAAGGCCGGTGACGGAACCTGTCGATTCCGCACCGGCCTTTCTGCCTTTTGTGACTGATTTTATACTACCACTCCCCGGTTTCCTTCATCCACTGTCATTTACTGCCATTTACTGTCATCCCGGTTTCCTCACAAAAGGGTACTGCTCTTTTGATTTTCGCATGCAGATTATCTCGCCATCCCGAGACATTCTTCCGCTGCTCTGTATCTGTATACCCTGTCTGACAAAACATCACAGAACTCCACCTGTGTACGATTAATCTCCTTTACCATTGCCTCCAGTGCAAGCGGCTCATAATGCTCCTCTGCAGGAATCATAATCACTTCATGTATGCTGCTGGGCAGAATATAGAGGTCCTTTCCGATTTTCTCTGCTGTATCCCTGAATATATTCGGATACAGCAGGCAGGACGCTCCGAAAAGACGTCTTTTATTCGTAAGCACCAGCATCGGACACTCCTCCGTGCTGATTTCTTCTACTGAAAAATCCGGTTCGAACTGCTTCAGCAGCTCTGTAATCGGAAGAATCTGCGCTTCATTCGCTTCGATGGTCTGCCGCACTGCCAGGTCATCCAGTTCCTGCAGATCCACTCCCCATCGTTTCGTCTCCTGCCCGCTGACCATAATGGTCCCTTCCACTTTTCCCGGAAGCTCCACTTCATAGTAATATACCACTGCCAGGTCAAGCAGACGCCTGTGCGGAATCTCCGAAAGAAGCTCTTCATTCATCTCTGCATTTACAATCCGGTAGCGCAGAGCATCCTTTACCCGCTCAAATGATCTGAGATCCTCTGCTTCCACTTTTGTCCGTATCGTATAGATCAGATTCTGATGCAGGATTTCATCTGCAAGCTCATCTATCGATGCGCCTCTCTCATACAGTCTGAAGTACGGATCCAGATGGATGTGCGGCACAATCTGCTGATCAGGCGCAGAGATTGAGATCCCGTCATACTGCGTGTTGTTATTCTTTCTTATCCGGTTCACCCTCACCGACGCATGCGGTACCGCCTTATGCTGTACTTGTCTTGTGATGTCACTCAGAAACCTTTCATAATTACCCATACTGATCCCTCCTGAAATATATAATGACAATTTTTAATCGGGTACCGATACTGATATGATTGGATGAAATGAAAAGAATTAAAAAAATGAAATACAGATACGTCTTAAGAAATGATCCAAAATTGCAATAACAAGTTGCACACTTTTGCTCCACACCACACCTGTGGT
>JAUNAG010000050.1 GCA_030527685.1 Lachnospiraceae bacterium
GCTCGAAAAACCTTGTATTTACAGTAAAAAACGTTTGACATTGTAGGGAGGAGAAGCTATGTTAAAGCAGCATAAATTCTGGGCCTGCCTGATGGTTTTTGCAGCCGTTATGTGCTTCTGGACCGGCCATCAGATGGTGGTACCTAAGAAAAAAGAAGAGTAAGGACAGTGAGAAGCTGCCGTGCATCCCGGAGGATACGCGGCAGCTTTTTTAATAGGAGTTGTTCTTTGAAAGCGCTTATATCAACTGTCAGCATACAGATGAGTACAGAAAGATTTAGAAGGAGTTTAACTTAATTAATTAAGTTAAGTGGAGCTACTTGACATTTGAAGCGATTAATTATAGGATGCAGAATTAGATAGAGTAACTTAATCGGTTAAGCCGATTCTTTTTTTGAAGATACGTTAGAATTAACTAACTTCAGTTCTGGAAGCCACTGACAAAAAATGGCGGAAGCAGACTGTGACGGGGGAATGATAATGTCTGAAGAAGAGAGAAAATTTCTGGAAATCTGCAGCCTGAAAAAGGGCTTCGGAAGCGGTGACACGAGACAGGAAGTCTTGAAGGGAATGAACTTTTCTGTGGCAAAAGGAGAGTTCTGCGTACTGCTCGGACCATCCGGCTCCGGCAAATCAACACTTCTGAACATTATCGGAGGTATCGACTGCGCTGACTCCGGTTATATCTCCATTAACGGGGATAAGCTCGGTGAGATGAGCGAGAAGGGACTGACGCAGTACAGAAGAAAGCATCTTGGCTATGTCTTCCAGCTCTATAATCTGATTGCCAATCTTAATGTGAAGGAAAACATTGAGGTCGGCGCCTATCTTTCGGATCATGCACTGGATATCGATGATCTGCTTCATACACTGGGCCTCTACGAGCACCGCTACAAGCTGCCGAGCCAGCTTTCCGGCGGTCAGCAGCAGCGCGTATCCATCGGGCGCGCCATCGTCAAGAATCCGGATATTCTTCTCTGTGACGAGCCGACAGGAGCTCTTGATTATACGACATCAAAAGAGATCCTGAAGCTTATCGAGGATGTTAACAAAAAATACGGAAACACCGTCATCATGGTCACGCATAATGAGGCGATTCAGCATATGGCAGATCATGTCATCAAGCTTCGCGACGGAGTGGTCAGACACGACATTCTGAACACGCAGAAGCTTTCGTCAACAGAGCTTGACTGGTGAGGTGAACGGCATGAAACGAAGAAAGAATCCGCTTCGCAGGCGAATTATAAAAGAGCTGACCGGAGACTGGAAAAAGTATCTTGTTGTTTTTTTGTTTCTTTCCCTCACGATTGGATTCATCTCCGGTATGTATGTTGCAAACGGAAGTATGATGACATCCATAGAGGAGGGAAATGTACAGAATAAGCTGGAGGACGGTCATTTTGAACTGAAGAGATCTGCAGATGCATCGCTGCTTGCGGCAATTGAGGCAGGGGAGAAGGCAGATCTGAAGACCTATTTCACCGAAAAGATTGAGGGGATGGGTCTGAAAGGCCGCGCCGCAGAGGTGATGGCCGGTGCCCTGCTGGAGCAGGCAGAAAAAGAAGGAAACTGGTATGATCCGGACAGCGAACCGGTTCCGGTCAGTGTGTACGAAAACTTTTTCAGAAATGAAGAAGAGGATCAGAACGGAGACGGTGAGGCAGAAGGAGAGATTCGTGTCTATAAACAGACAGATGAGATCAACCTGGCCAGTCTTCTGAAAGGCAGATTCCCGGAAAATGAAAGCGAGATTGCGCTTGACCGCATGCATGCTGCGAACGCAGGCATCAAAGTCGGAGATACGATTCATGTCAGCGGTGTGCCTTATGAGGTGGTAGGTCTGCTTGCCTACGTCAATTATGTCACGCTTCACGAGAAGGTAACGGATATGATGTTTGATGCCTTGAAGTTCAACGTGGCGATGGTGACGGAAGAAGGCTTTGACAGGCTGCCGGGCAGTGTCCATTACGCTTATGCCTGGAGATATCCGGACCGGCCTGCTGATTTAGCGGAGGAAAAGAAGTGGTCTGATGCGCTTCTGAATTCGATTCTCACACTTTCGGTTACGACAGGAAACGAGATTGCGGACTATTTGCCGCAGTATGCTAATCCGGCCATTCATTTTGCGACAGATGATATCGGGAAGGATAAGACGATGGGCGGGGTCCTTCTGAATATTCTCATCGTGATCATCGCATTCATCTTTGCGGTTACAATCAGCAATACGATTGCAAAAGAGGCATCGGCAATCGGAACGCTGCGTGCTTCCGGCTACACAAAGGGTGAGATCGCCAGACATTACCTGACCGTTCCGGTTCTGGTGATGCTGTTTGCTGCAATAGCCGGTAATCTTCTTGGCTATACACTGCTGAAACAGGCTGTTGTAGCTATGTATTACAACAGTTATTCCATGCCGGCTTACAGAACCGTCTGGAGTCCGGAGGCTCTGCTGAAGACAACCATCATTCCGGTATTTCTGATGCTGGTAGTCAACGCGGCAGTGATTGCCCGGATGATGCAGTTTTCGCCGCTTGCATTTTTAAGACATGATCTGAAAAAGCACAGACGGAAAAAGACAATGAGGCTTCCGGCATGGAGCTTTATCAGACGATTCCGTATGCGTATTATTCTTGAAAACATACCGAATTATCTGATCCTTTTCGCAGGCGTATTTTTTATCGCGCTGATGCTGGCGATGGCTGTCGGTATGCTTTCGACGCTGCGCTATTATCAGGCAAATGCATCCGACATGATGTTTTCAAACTATCAGTATGTTCTGAAGGATTATAAGGATGAGAGTGGTCATCTGCTGGCAACAGATCATGAGGATGCGGAAAGTTTTGCACTGCAGACTCTGATACGGGAAGGCAGCAGCAGAAATGAAGAGATTTCCGTTTACGGTGTGGTGGAAGACAGCCGCTATATTGTCACTCCCGGGCTGCAGGAGCTTGCGGAGGACGAGGTTTATATCTCGGAGCCGTATGCTGAAAAGTTCGATGTGAACGTAGGAGACAGGATTTCTCTCAAAGAGCAATATGAAAATGTATACCACGAATTTACGGTCGCGGGAATTACGGAACAGAAGCAGAGTATTGCGGTCTTTATGCCGATTGAACATTTCCGAACCTGTTTTGATCTGCAGTCAGATGCTTTCACAGGCTATTTTGCTGATAAGGAACTGACCGATCTGGATGAACAGTACGTCGCGGCAGTGATCACACAGCGCGAGATCACTAAGATGGCAGATCAGCTGGATCACTCCATGGGTGCCTACATGCAGTATTTCCAGGTCCTGTGCATCCTTCTTGCAACAATTCTGCTCTATCTTCTGACGAAGATTATTATTGAGAAGAATGAAACTGCAATTTCCATGACCAAGATTCTGGGATATGAGGACAGAGAGATCGCCGGGCTGTATCTTTACGCGACGACGGCTGTTCTTCTGACGGTGGATCTGCTGAGCACCCTGCTTGCAGTAAAAGCCATGGGCTTTATCTGGAAACAGATGTTTATGGAATACAGCGGATGGATTGAGTTCTATATGAAGCCGGTCGGCTTTCTGCAGATTTTCGGCTTTATTCTCCTTGGTTATCTGCTGGTTCTTTTCTTTGATTATCAGAGAATTCGGAGGATTCCGCTGGAGGAGGCACTGAAGGCGGTTGAATAAACCGCAATACAGCTTGGCCGGCGCACAAGTTCTAAGCTCATCTTATGAGTGGGAGCTCAGGTGAATTGAAGCCCGCATGCGGACATTGTTCAAAGAAATATCAGGATGTATTATAATGTCATCTGCAGGGGCTTTCTGCCGGCAGTCCGAAGGGACAAAAGGCAAAAGAGCACTGCAGATGGCATTGTTGTTATAGCAGTAATATGTCCTGGTTTTATGCTGCATAGAAAGAATGATACGTGCAGAAGATGCACGGCTGTGAGGGGAAGAAATTGAAAAAAGTCTTAAAGAGAGTAATTTCCGTATTTCCGGCTCTGCTGTTCCAGGTGCTGTGGTATATGATTCTGCTCCGCTGGCTGTCACAGTGGGCAACACAGATTACCCTGGTACTGACACTGCTGTCCGTGATTTTTATTCTGTATATTGTTACTAAGGAAGATGACGGGACGTACAAGATTCTCTGGATTCTTGTCATCATGGGAGCTCCTGTCCTCGGAGCAATTTTGTATCTGTCCTTCGGAAACAAGGGACCGACCGGGATCTTAAAGAAAAAGCTGGATCAGGTCGGCAGCGGTGTGCGGGCACTCAGCGGAGACAGTGCCCTGGATGATATTCCGGAAGTGCGGATGCGTCAGACATATTCCTATCTGGAGGATGTGACAGGCTACCCGGTGAAACGAAGCGAAGACGTAACGTATTATCCTGTAGGGGAGGAACTCTATGCGGATCTGCTGTTCGAACTGAAGCAGGCGAAGCACTTCATCTTTATGGAATACTTTATTGTCGAGCATGGCGTCTTTCTGGATTCCATTATTGAGATTCTGGAACAGAAGGCAAAGGAAGGCGTTGATGTGCGTTTTCTATATGATGATCTCGGAAGTATTTCCACTTATTCGGTCGCTGAGGCGGATCAGCTTCGGCTGAAAGGCATCCACGTGTGTTCCTTCAACCGGCTTCTGAGCATCCGGGGAACGCTGAATTACAGAGATCATCGGAAGATGACTGTCATTGACGGAAAAGTCGCTTTTACAGGCGGCATCAATCTGGCTGATGAGTATATCAACCGTTTTGAGAAATACGGTCACTGGAAGGATACAGGTCTGCGGCTTAAAGGAGAGCCCGCTGCCAATTACACCAGGATGTTTGCCGAGTTCTGGGATGCATTCTCCGATGATCCGATCCCGCTTTATCTGCTGGACGGAAGCGGTGAAGCACTCCTCGAGGGAAGAAGTTACAGTGATAAGATAAAGAAACAAGCAGCGGTTCTGGAAGAAGATGATATAAACTCCGGTTTGAGTAAAAGTGTGCTGCAGGAAAATTCTAAAGACACAGAATCAGTTCCGGAAGCCGCATCCGGCTGGGTCTTAAGCTATTATGATTCTCCGATCCGGAGGGAAAATGCAAGCAACGATCTCTACGTGAGCCTCTTATACCAGGCGCAGCACACGGCTTATTTCTTTACGCCGTATCTGATGCTTGGTGACAGTCTTCTGGAAGCGTTTACGAAGGCAGCCAGAAGGGGAGTGGATGTCAGGATTATAATGCCGGGCATTCCGGATAAGAAGCTGGTATACCGGATGTCGCATGCATTCTATATCCCGCTGCTGGAAAGCGGTGTAAAAATCTATGAATATACACCGGGTTTTGTGCATGCAAAGGCCTGTGTTGTGGACGGCATGGCGGGCTGCATCGGAACAGTCAATCTGGATTACAGAAGTCTATTCCTGCATTTTGAAAACAATTCCTTCTTTTATCAGGATCCTGTTCTTCATGAAGTGGAAAAGGATTTCCTTGAAACACAGGAAAAATGCGAGGAGATTGTACTTGGCCGGAATCTTAAACTGACACTGAGAAGGTGGCTGTGGGACGGAATTCTTCGTATTTTATCACCTTTATGTTGATTTTTATAAAAAATGTTTATGAATAACAGAAATAACATTGATTTTACACAGAAAAACACAGGTGATAAAATCTGTAAAAGGATAAATGTATGCAGAAAGGAGAGCAGGGCGTGGACATTAAAGTACTGATTACAGGAGACCGCGGCATCAGCGTGCAGGTCGGAGAAGAAATCAGCCTGGAAGTGAACAGCCGTGTGCTGACGCTTTGGAAGGCCTTACAGGAACATCCTGTTGAAGGAATTACAGAGATGCTTCCGACCTATGCAGCCCTGATGATTCATTACAGACCGGAAGTCATTCGTTTTGCTGAGCTGAAAGAGCGTATCGAGGAGCTGGCAGCGGGACTGACAGCAGAGAACTCTTCCATGGAGAAAATTATCAAGGAGGTTCCGATCTGCTACGAGGGTGAACTGGCACCGGATCTGGAGCTTTGTGCCGAGCTGGAGCACACCACAACAGCTGAGGTGATCCGAAAGCATTCCGCACATGATTATTACGTATTTATGCTCGGGTTTGCACCGGGACATCCGTATTCCGCGAGATTCGAGGAGCCGTTCAGCTTCAAGAGAAGAGAGACTGCGCGTGTAAAGATTCCGGGCAGATCAGTTGTTGTACAGCAGAATCTGTCGGATCTGATTCCGTTTGATCAGCCCTGCGGCTGGAATATCATCGGAACCACACCGCTTACAATCTGTGATTATACAAAAGAAGATCCTTTCCTTGTCAGAGCAGGCGAATGGGTACGCTATATTCCGGTAAATCGGGCTGAGTATGACCGGATACAGAAACAGGTGGAAGACGGCACTTACCAGGTGGTTGTACACAGGGAGTAAGGAGGAAAAGGATATGGGAATTACAGTCAAAAATCCGGGCCTTTTTACAACTGTGCAGGATGAGGGAAGACTCGGTTATCAGCAGTTTGGCGTGACGCCTTCCGGTCCGATGGACGCGCACGCTTTTCATCTGGCAAATGTTCTGGTCGGCAATCCGAAAGCAGAAGGAGCACTGGAGATGACATTCCAGGGACCGTCACTGACATTTACAGAAGACAATGTGATTGCGGTGACAGGGGCTGATATGCAGCCGAAGCTCAACGGAGAGCCGCTGCTGATGTACAGCGCTGTCAGCGTCAGGGCCGGCGATGAGCTGCAGTTTGGCTTTGCCGTAAACGGTGCAAGAGGTTATCTTGCTTTTGCAGGCGGACTGGAGATTCCTCTTGTCATGGATTCAAAGTCTACTCTTGCCAGCAAGAATATGGGCGGTTACCAGGGCAGAAAGCTGGAGGCAGGCGATACAATTGCATTTACAGCACCGAAGACGAAGCTTTCAAAACAGGAGGATCGTGTTCTTTCAAAGCCGCTATATCCGACGGACGAGGTGGTGCTGAGAGCGGTTCCGGGACCGCAGGATTTTGAGTTTACGAGAGAAGAACTCCGGAAGTTCTTCTGGTTCAGCGGAAAGATTACGAACGAATTCGACCGCATGGGCTGCCGTCTGGAACGTGAGGTTCCGGTAAAGCATATCGGCGACGGCAATATCATCAGCGACGGAATAGCGATGGGATCGGTTCAGATTCCAACGAACGGACAGCCGATTATTATGCTGGCAGACCGTCAGACAGTCGGCGGCTATACAAAGATTGCAACCGTGATTTCCGTGGATCTGGGAAAGCTTGCGCAGGCAAGACCGGGTATGCGGGTCAGATTTGTCAGAGTCGGAATTGAACTTGCACAGGATCTGTATTGTAAGGAGCTTTCGGAGATCGAAGCTCTTCAGAAGAGATGGGAGGAATAACACATGTTCTCTGTAGATTTAAACAGCGATATCGGCGAGAGCTTCGGCGCATACAAGCTTGGTGATGATGATGCGATTCTGCAGCACATTACAGCCTGCAACGTAGCATGCGGCTGGCATGCAGGCGATCCGATGGTTATGGACAGAGTGGTCCGTGTGGCAGCGGAGAGAGGAGTGGCAGTCGGTGCACATCCGGGTTATCCGGATCTGATGGGCTTCGGCAGAAGAGTCATGAAGCTCTCCTTTGCAGAAGCGAAGAATTACGTCAAGTATCAGCTGGGTGCTCTTTCTGCATTTACAACAACCTACGGCACAAAGATTCATCACTGTGCACCGCATGGTGCAATGGGCAATATGTGCCAGGATGACCGTGATCTTGCAAGAGCAATCTGCGAAGCGGTTTATGAAATCGATCCGGAGATTATCATCTATTATTGTGCAGGTGCTGTTCTCGGCGAGGAAGCAGAAAAGATCGGTCTGCGTGCTGCCTGCGAGATTTTTGCCGACCGTGCATACGAGGATGACCTTTCTCTGCGTTCCAGAAAGCTGGAAGGCTCCATGATTACGGATGAGGATGTTGCGATCGCCAGATGCATCCGCATGATCAAGGAAGGCAAGGTGACCTCTTACAGCGGCAAAGAGCTGGATATCAAGGGTGATACCTTATGTGTACATGGAGACGGTCCGAAGGCAATTGCCTTTGTCAAGAGAATCTCTGAGGCCTTTACAAAGGAAGGCATTGAGATAAAAGCATTTTAATTCATGACCCAAAAGGAGGAGCGGGTATGGCAGCTGAAAACAAAAAGGGAATGTCAATTATTAAAAAGATGATGATTGCCCTGATCGGCGGTATTGTCGTCGGTCTGATCTTCATGACCATTCGACAGAACATGCTTTCATCAGGCAACACAGAAGGATGGGCAACAATTAACAAGATCTTTTTCCAGGATATCACGTCTTCCGACGGTGTCGGTGCAATCGGTATCTTCTATATTCTGGGACAGATTTTCATGAGAGGTCTGCAGGCTGCTATTGTACCGCTGGTACTGGTGTCTCTTTCGCTTGCTCTGACAAGTATTACAGACGGAGCGAAGCTCGGACGTATTGCAGGCAAGACGATTGCCGGTTTCGTCGGCTTCTATGTGGCGGGTGCATTTATTGCCTGCACGGTTGCTTATATCGTGAAGAGCGCCGGCTTCTTTAATGTTACTCTTGCGGAAACTTCATTAACTGCAAATACAATTGATGCATTTAACCCGCTGGCTGTTATTGTCAATGCAATTCCGAATAATATTACAAGTGCATTTTCCACAAATAACAGCATTCTGGCTGTCGTCGTAACAGCAATCGTTATCGGAATCTGCATGCACAAGCTTGGTGAAAAGGCAGAGCCTCTCATCAAGGTATTCAGAGCGGCAAGTGATGTGATCAATATGTATCTGAATTTCCTGATCAACAAGGTCGGTCCGATTGCAATCTTCAGTCTGATTGTCCGTACATTCGCAATTTACGGCGCTGAGTATCTCGCACCGGCTGCGGCATATGTAGTGTTCTCTATGGCTACACTGCTGATTACCTGCTGCGTACTCTATCCGATAGGTATCTTTATCACAACAGGCCTGAATCCGATGAAGTTCCTGAAGAAGATGGCAAAGGTCGGTGTGTTCGGCTTCTCCACTAATTCCTCTGCAGCTACACTGCCGATCAACACAAAAACTAATACGGAAGAGCTCGGAAACTCTCAGGAGATCACCAGCTTTGTACTTCCGACAGGTATGACCATCAATATGAATGGTACAACTATGATGCATATGTTTGCTGTTACATTTATTGCAACGGCAGCGGGTATCAACGTTACACCGGCCAACATGGTTGTCATGGCTCTTCTTTCTATCTGCGCAGCAATGGGAACTCCGGCAATTCCGGTTGCAGGAACGACTATGATCTATACTGTACTTTCCGGTATGGGATGGACATCTGAGCTGTGCCTGATGGGTTATGCGCTTGTCATGGCTATCAACCGTCCGGTTGAGATGGCACTTCTGCCGCTGAATGTAATCGGTGATGCTGCGGTTAACACCATCGTGAATGCAAAGGAAGGCGAGATCGACAAGGAGATCTACAACAGCTGAACAGCATGTTGAAAGAATTTTAAAAGCATTATAGTGAAATATGATGAGAGAGGACTTCCGAATCCGGAGTCCTCTCTTTTCTTTTTGTTCCAACTGTCATGAAACAGTGGTATAATAAACAATTATTTTGACGATTTTAAAGTCATCATGCACACAAAAGACGAGAAGATCGTTTTTTTGTGGTCCAGATGGAAAGCAGGTTAGTATGCATAAAGAATTTGTAATGGGCAATGAAGCAATTGCCCTCGGTGCAATCGCAGCCGGTGTCAATCTGGTTTCCGGTTATCCGGGAACGCCGTCGACAGAGGTTCTGGAGACGGTCTCAAAGCGCAGAACGCAGGCAACCTATGTAGAATGGTCTGTCAACGAGAAGGCCGGTCTCGAAGTGGCTGCCGGTGCTGCCTATACAGGCGCCCGCACGATGGTTACGATGAAGCAGGTCGGTCTGAATGTTGCTTCCGATCCGCTGATGAGTCTTGCTTATATTGGCGTCAAGGGAGGCATGGTTGTTCTTGTTGCGGACGATCCGGGCCCGATTTCATCCCAGACTGAACAGGATACAAGAACATTTGCGGCTTATTCAAAGCTTCCGATTTTTGATCCGACAGGTGTGGCAGAGGCCTATGAGATGATTCAGGAGGCCTTTGATTATTCTGAAAAATACAAAACACCGGTCATCTTCCGCACAACGACCCGAATCAGCCACGGCTATGCCAGCATCGATGTGAAGGATGAGGCAGAATACAGAACCAATACAGTCATAGGTTTTGAGAAGAAGCCGGACTGGGTTATCTTTCCGCGTCTTTCTTTCCGCAATCACACAATGATCGAGGAGAGAAATGTACGGATCGGTACAGACTTCTCCGGCTACGGAAAGAACAGCCTGTTGGCTGCTTCCGGTGATTTTGTCTCCTGCCGTCGCGGTATTGCCACACACGGCATCAGCTATCAGTATACGATGGAGAATCTGGACGAGACTTCTCATCCGAAGCTCTTAAAGGTTGCCACACCGTTCCCGTTCCCGGAGGAGCTGGCGCTCAGCTTCCTCGAAGGACTGGATGAGGTTCTCTGTGTTGAGGAACTGGATCCGGCTCTGGAGCGTGCTCTGACTTATGTCTGCGGCAAGTATCATCTGCCGGTTAAGATCTTCGGCAAGCTGACAGGCAATATTCCGGCTGCCGGTGAGAACTCGGTTGAGTCTGTCGGTGCAGCGCTGAAGAGTTTCTTCGGTGCCTCCTTCAGAGAAAAAGAGATCTTTGATATTTCGGATGCTCCGGCACTTCCGGTCAGACCGCCTGTTCTGTGTGCGGGCTGCCCGCACAGAGCTTCCTTCTATGCGGTTAAGCGTGCTGCGGCAGGAAGAAAGGCCCTGTTCAGCGGTGATATCGGCTGCTATACACTCGGCAATGCGGCTCCTCTGGATATGACAGATACCTGCCTCTGCATGGGCGCAGGCATCACACTTGCGCAGGGCATTGGACGCATGGAGCCGGATACAGTCTGCTTCTCCTTTACAGGAGATTCTACATTCTTTGCCTCCGGCATCACCGGCATCGTGAATGCCTACTATAATCAGGCAAATATGACTGCTGTGATTCTCGATAACTCAACAACAGCTATGACCGGTCATCAGCCGCATCCGGGCACCGGAAAGACGATGATGGGTGAAGTTGTTTCAAAGGTCAGCATTGAGAAGGTTCTCCGTGCAATCGGCCTGGAGACGGTGGTGACAGTCGATCCGCTTGATCAGGAGCTGGCGATTCGCACTGTAAAAGAAGTAATGGATCAGCCGGGCGTGAAGGCCATCATCTTCAAGTCACCCTGCATTGCGCTGGTAAAATCGGAGCGTACGGCTGCGGTTGATCAGGAGAAGTGCATCCGCTGCAAGAAATGTATTCGTGAATTCGGCTGCCCGGGAATTGTGATTGAGGCAGGACAGGTGAAGATCGATACTTCACTCTGCACCGGCTGCGGCCTGTGTGCAGGTGTCTGCCCGAAGGATGCAATTCAGACGGAGGTACGAAAGGCATGAACAAGAACATACTTTTATGCGGCGTCGGCGGCCAGGGAACCATTCTTGCCTCCCGACTGCTTGCGGCGGCAGCAATGAAAAAAGGGCTGGAGGTTCTGACCGCCGAGACAATCGGTATGAGCCAGAGAGGCGGCAGCGTCACCAGTCATATGCGTATGGGAACGGAGATACATTCTCCGCTGATCGGAAAGGGAGATGCCGATCTGCTGCTGGCATTCGAACCGGGTGAGGCAGTCCGCAATCTTCCGTATCTGAAGAAGGACGGTGTTGTCATCGTCAATACACATCCGGTCCGTCCGGTAACCGGAACACTTTCCGGTACGGAATATACAGGAACGGAGATGATTGAGTATCTGCAGCAGAAGGGTCTTCGCGTGATTACGGTTGACAGCAGAAAAGCTGCAGCAGATCTGGGATCCTCCAAGGTACTGAATGTGGTGCTTCTGGGTGCCGCTGTCAGAAGCGGTGAGACAGGACTCACGGAAGAGGAAATTAAGGACGCAATTCTCCGGATTGTTCCGGAACGCTTTCATGAGCTGAATCTGCGGGCACTTTCATACGCAGGCGAATAAGATGCAGGCAGTGCAGAGTGCGATACGGGGGTTTGGTGATTTGATTTCGCAGTCTGCAGACAGCTGAATCGAATAAAGGGAGGAATTATAATGAAAATCAATGAGCAGCAGCTTTCACAGGTGAACAGCCGTCTGAATGCGTTACTGGCATCTGAGCATTTCTACGGAAAGAAACTGCGCGAGGCAGGTATTTCGGAAGTGCACAGTGCGGAGGAATTCGAAGCGCTTCCTTTTTCCGAGAAAGCCGATCTTCGTGAGGCTTATCCGCTCGGACTGCGGGCTGTTCCGGAAGAAGAGGTTGTCCGTATTCATTCCTCATCGGGAACAACAGGCACACCGGTCATCATTCCTTACACAAAGAAGGATGTAGAGGACTGGGCTATTATGTTTGCCAGATGCTATGAGACAGCAGGCATCACAAACCTCGACCGAATCCAGATTACACCGGGCTACGGCTTATGGACAGCAGGCATCGGCTTCCAGGCAGGTGCAGAGCGTCTCGGAGCCATGGCTGTTCCGATGGGACCGGGAAATACAGAAAAGCAGCTGCAGTTTATGCAGGATATGGGTTCCACTGTTCTCTGCGCAACCTCCTCTTATGCACTGTTGATTGCAGAAGAAGTGGAGAAGAGAGGACTGCAGGACAAGATCCGCCTGAAGAAAGGCGTGATCGGTTCTGAGCGCTGGGGTGCTAAGATGCGCCAGAGAATCCGTGATATTCTGGGCATTGAGCTCTATGATATCTACGGCCTGACAGAGATCTACGGACCGGGTATCGGCGTGAACTGCAAATACGAAACAGGCATGCATTACTGGGATGATTATATCTACATTGAAATCATCGATCCGGTTACACTGAAGCCTGTTCCGGACGGTGAGCAGGGCGAAATCGTCATTACGACTCTTGTCAAAGAGGGAGCTCCGTTGATCCGTTACAGAACACATGACCTCAGCCGCATCATCCCGGGCGAATGCCCGTGCGGCAGCCGTTATCCTCGACTGGATGCAATTGTGGGCAGAACCGATGATATGATGAAGATCAAGGGTGTCAATGTATTCCCGGCTCAGATCGAAGAGATTCTCCGCACCTTCCCCGAGCTCTCCAGCGAGTACCAGATCCGCATCTCTCATCTGGACGGCAAGGATACAATGCGTATCTATGTGGAAACAACAGGTGATGTGGACTTCATCGGAATTGCCGGAGCTATTGCCGAGAAGGTTAAGAGCAAGATCGGATTTACACCGCTTGTGAAGGTAGTCGAGGTCGGCGTGCTTCCGAGAAGCGAGAAGAAGACAAAGCGCGTCATTGACGAGCGCTATGAGTGAGATGGGAGAAACAAAGCTTGAACTGTAATTTATCTACGATTATTGTGGCGCTTCTTCTGCTTCTGGTTGTCTTTTTCATTGTCAGAAAGATGGTGAGAGATAAGAAGCAGGGAAAGAGCGGCTGCGGATGCGGCTGTTCCGGCTGTGCCGGAAGCAGCAGCTGCGGAAGCGGAAAGTCATCCTCCGCAGGCTCCGGAAAAGCAGAATAAGTGACAGAAGATGCGGTCGTGACGCTGTCACGGCCGCATTGTGTGAATTGACAGTAAAAACGGAATTCCCTGTAAAGTGTGAACGATGATCAACTTTTTTTCAAAATCGAAACACAATTCTTTCATAATTCTGCATTAAATTTACTTTCAGAAACAAAAAGAGATGAAACAGTAATCACTTTAACAGGAGGGACTGTATTATGAATAATTGGAAAAAATATGGATTAACAGCTGCATTGGCAGCATGTGTCGGACTTGCCGGCGCCGGTGTTGTGACTTATGCAGAAAACAGCAATGCCAATAACAATGTTGTTCTCGGATCACTGCTTTCTGATTCAGGTACAGAGGAAGCGGCGGTTGCAATTCCGGAGACAGGCTCTTCCGGAACAGGCACAGAGATGTCAATCGCAGATGTCGCAGAAGAAGTCATGCCGTCCATGGTAGCAATCACCAGTACAACGGTTGAAGAGGTGCAGAATTATTACAATAATTACGGCAGCTACTTCGATGATATCTACGGCGGTTTATTCGGTTACGGTTACGGATTCGGAAACGGCAGAGGCCGCAATGGCTACGGAAATAACGGCGGTGATGAAGACAACACCATCACTTCCGAGAGCCGCGGAACGGGTGTTATCGTTGCCAATACAGATGACAGCATCCTGATTGCAACCAATGCACATGTTGTAGACGGAGCAAGTGAGCTCTCCGTTGCATTTATCGATGAAACGGCTGCAGAAGCGGAACTTCTTGGTGCGGATACCGGTGATGATCTCGCCGTAATCAAGGTTGCAAAGTCAGAACTCAGTGATGAGACTCTGAATGCGATTAAGGTCGTAAAATTCGGAAGTTCTGATTCTCTTCGCGTCGGTGAAGAGGTTGTGGCAATCGGCAATGCACTCGGATATGGACAGTCCGTCTCCCACGGTATTGTCAGTGCTCTGAACCGCAGAATCACCACATCAGATGATTCAACAAATCAGACGTCTGAGAGCGGTCCGATGATTCAGACAGATGCTTCTATCAATCCGGGTAACTCCGGCGGAGCGCTTCTGAACATGAAGGGTGAGCTGATCGGCATCAACTCCGCAAAGTATGAGAGTACTGCAGTTGAAGGCATGGGCTATGCAATCCCGATCGATTTCGCATCACCGATTCTTACAAGTCTTGCAAACGGTGAAGAGGTATTCAGCAACAAGGAGCGTTTCCTTGATGATGACGGCAATGTGATGCTCGGTGTCACCTGCTTCACACTGGATGACGATACCATTGCTTCCATGAAGGAGCAGTACGGTGATGAGTATAACTTCGACGATATGCCGAAGGGCGTTATGGTTCAGTCTGTACAGTCCGGTTCACCGGCAGACAGAGCAGGCATCGAGGCAGGCGATATCATCCTTGAGCTTAACGGAACGGAAATTAAGACTGTTGATGAAGTGAAGGAAGCTCTGAAGGGCCTTAAGGAAGGCGATACAGTCGATATTAAGGTCGCAAGAGAAGCCCGCGCTGCTTTCGAGACAGAGAGCACTTACCAGACAGGTACACTGCAGATTACCTTCGGAATGGCGCAGGAAGAAACAGAATCAACAGATACAGCAGAATCTGATGCTGAGTTTGCTGCATAACAATGAGCAGGCGCAGCCGGACCGGTTGAAATAACGAAACAAAAGCAGCAGCGATGAAAAAATCGCTGCTGCTTTTTTCTGATCATATGAAAATGCTCTGCGGGATGATAATATAAGGAATGCCTGTGAGAAGCGGGATGTGTCCGTGCAGGCATGTGACATCAGAATCAATTTCAGAACATATAAACAGACCTGCAGTTTTTACAAGGCAGGTGAGGAAACATGAGAAAACCATCTTTACAGAACAGAAGAATCAGAAGGAAAAGGATCCGCAGAAAGAAAACAGAAGGGATGAGGCAGGTCAGACAGCTTCTGTCTTACAGCAGGGAAACGGATCGCAGCCGGATTTTCGGCCTTCTGATCGCAGACAGTCTCTTTATGCTGCCGGCAGGTATCGTGCTGGTTTTTTTCAGCATATTCAGGTTTGCGGCTCTTTTCATGGGGTCAGCCGAATCTCTGCAGTATCCGCGCTTTTTATATGATGTATCCGGTGTGCTGCTGTTTCTGCTCGGAATATCTTATCTCCTGGTTGTCTGGACTGTACTGCCCGGACTTTCTGCCTGGGATGCACGATTTAAAAAGAAAGGCATGCCGCCTGCGGTTCTTCTTGCCTTAAGTTTTGCGGCAGGAGGTCTGGAGCTGCTCTTTGTCTTTGTGACAGACGGCAATGCAGCTCTCCACCTGCTTTATTACGCAGGAGAACTCCTGCTTTCTGCTGTTTATTATTACGGCAGACTCTGGCTGGATCAGCAGTAGATCAGGAAGTGGTCCAGCCTCCGTCCATGGTGACAATCTGTCCGGTTATATAGGTGTAGCGGACAGCCAGATCATAGATCAGTTCCGCGGCTTCGTCCGTTCTTCCCATTCTTCCGAGCGGAATCTCTTCCGTGAGACTTAAAACCTCTTCTTCAGACAGCCGTGCATTCATCACGGTATCGATGGCACCAAAGGCAGCTGCATTGACGCGGATGCCGCTGGGTGCGAGTTCCTGCGCAGCGGCTTTTGTCAGTGTATTCAGTCCGCCCTTGCTGGCTGAATAGGCTGCCTCGCAGGCGCCGCCGACATTTCCCCAGACAGAAGAAACATTGACAACGGAACCGCTGTGCTTCTGAAGCATCAGCGGAATCGCTTCGCGCATCGTCAGAAAAGCACTTTTC